>CAZDNN010000215.1:0-9945 GCA_964506385.1 uncultured Planctomycetota bacterium | reverse complement strand
CGCCGAGGACATGGCCTTCCGGCTTCGCCGCGACGCCACGGACGTCGAGCAGTCGGCCGTCGCTGAGCTTGGCGCGTTCGTCGCGGAGACGACGAAGACGCCTGTCTTCCGCAACCGCTTCCCCATCCTGGTCGGCGTGGTGGATGGCCAGCAGCGGATCGACGGGACGTGGATCCCGGGCGCCCGCTATCTCGCGGACGTGCCGAATGCGGATCAGGCCTACGTCATCACCCCCCTGCCCCGCCGCGGCATCGCGGTGGCTGCGCTCACCGAGCGCGGGGTCTATCATGGGGTCAAGACCCTCCAGCAGCTCCTCGAGGCCCATGCGGCTGAGGGCGAGGTCACGATCCCGATGGTCGCCATCCTCGACTGGCCCGACCTCGCCGAGCGCGGCGAGTGGGGCGGCAGCGCCAACCGCGATATCACCTACCTCGCCGACCGCAAGATGAATCTCATCGAGGCCCACACCCGCCTGACCCTCGACAAGGAGGGACGCGGCGTCGCGAGCCTCGACGCGGAGAAGCAGAACGACGCGCGGCTCCACGCCGTCAAGTGGGTGCCCATCATCACTCACCTCGACCAGCTCGGCCGCACGGGCGTCTACGAGCGCTACCCCGAGCTGATGGGCAAGGGCAAGAAGGCACGGGGCCGCAGCAGCGTCGTCGCCCCGTGCTTCTCGCAGCCGAAGATGCCCGAGATCCTCGCCGACTGGTTCGCCTCCCTCGCCGCCACGAAGGGCGTGAGCGACATCTGCGTCTGGCTCAGCGAGATGCACGTTCAGTGCGAATGTGAGAGCTGCAAGGCCAAGGGGCAGTACGCCCTCGAAGCTCAGGCCTGCGTCCGCGCCTGGCGGCTCGCCAGGGAGAAACACCCGCACATACGGCTCCGCATTCTGCTCACCCAGGGCAGCTACGCGACGAACGACAAGGTGCTCGCCGCCGTGGCCGATCACCCCGAGATCGGCGTCACCTACTACGACGGCGGACGCACCTACAACTCGTCGCGCGACCCGATGATCTACCCCCTGCTCGCCGACTTCGCCCGCAAGGGCCGCTGGCTCGGATGTTACCCCCAGCTCACGGCCTCGTGGCGCATCGTCTGCCCGTGGAGCGGCCCGCAGTTCATCAAGGCCCGGATGACCGAGTTCGTGGACAAGGGCCTCTCGTGCCTGTGCGGCTACGCGACGCCGGACAACCGCTTCTACGACTTCAACGTCACCGCCGCCGCCGAGTGGTCGTGGAACGCCCACGGGCGGACGCCCCGCGAGTTCGCCCTCGCCTGGGCCACCCGCCGCCGCATGAGCGATCCCGAGAAGGCGGCGGACTGGGCGACGGCGCTCGGCCCCGTGGGCTGGGACGTCTATGGCTCGCGCATCCCCTACAACGCCTTCTTCGGCGTCGCCGAGCGGCTCGTCCGCAGCCGCAAGAGGCCGACGCTCGGCGAGGGCATGTTCCGCTACTTCCCGACCGTCGAGCACATCAACCGCGACCTGGCCACCTGCGAGCGCGCGATGGCGCTCGCGCGGGACCTCAAGGAGCCCGACCTGATCGCCGAGACGGCGGTCCTCCGAGGCTACGTCCGCATGGTCCGGGCGATCCACGGCATCGCCGAGGCCGCCGCCGGCAAGAAGAAGCTCGACCCCGCCGAGACGAAGGGGCTCCAGGCCCTCTTCGGCGAGCTGGCCGACGCGGGGCTCGAGGTGACCGGCGGCCTCGGCCTCTGGCACGACACCGTGGCCCCCGACTGCGGCGCCTCACGCTTCTACGACACCATCAACGTCACCCACGAGACGGTCTCCGCCATCGCCAGGGCCCTCGCCCCCTTCGGCATCAAGGACACCGGAAAGCCCTATCGCCCCCACAAGATCGGCTCCTGGAAGACCAGCGACTTCGACGCCAAGGAGCGGATCGAGAAGCGGTGGGACGTCACCGACTCCCTCGACGGCCCCGGCACGTATCGCGTCCGCTTCGTCTACACCCGCGGCTGGAACGGCCTCCGCATGTACCGCGTCGCCCTGGCCACCGAACGCGGTGGGAAGCTCGAGCAGGCCGCCGAGGACCGCCACGAGGGCGTCGCCGCCAACAAGAACCTGGCGAACACCTACACCCTGACCCTCGAGGCCCACGACCCGAAGGCCCACTACATCGTCCTCGCCGACATCCAGGGCGCCTCGTCGAAGACCCGCCCGCCCAGCCGACAGGGCTGCGACGGCGACGTCTGGATGGTCAAGCAGCGCGAAGATGGCCCCTGAGACAGAAGCAAGCACGGGTGCCTCTCCCGATGAGCTGAGCTTCGCTCATATCCCTGGGTGCCGCCCCGCGAGAAGTGAAAGCGTCAAGCCACCGCACTCCATCGAAAACCCCTTACCGCAGGCAGGCTCCACTGCCGGGGCGCGCGGAGTTCGCCGGCGATGGCGCGCGCCGAAGTCGACCGTTGACGCCGGCGGCACGCTGTGTATACTGAGTAAATGCCGTCTGCCTGGCGGGGGCGGGTCACCTACTCAGGGACGGGATGATGGGATTGTCCGAAGACGCCGAGAGCGTGTCGGCCCCGAAGCCGCCGCTGCCCCATGCGCTGATGGTGGCGCGGCTCCTCGTCATCAACGAGGTCAGCGCTGTGGCTCTGAAGAGCCCAGTTGCTGACGCCGTCTACCGCGCGGTGGCCGAGTCCATCGTCCGCCATCTGCCCTATCTTGAGGCCAGCGTGTTCGCGATCGACGCCGAGGCGGGTCAGGCCGTGCTCGTCGCGCAGTCCCCGCCCCACGAGCCGCTCGGCTACACGCAGCCGCTCGATGTCGGCCTGATCGGCGTCGCCGCCAGCGAGTGCCGCAGCGTTCTCGCCAACGACACAGCCACGGACCCTCGCTACGTGCGCCCGCCTGGCGACCAAGAGCCCTGCGCGTCCGAGCTCTGCATCCCCGTCCTCGAGCAAGGGCGCGTCGTCGCGATCATCGACGTCGAGTGCCGCGACGCCGGCGCCTTCGGCGACAGCGATCGCCTGGCACTGGAGTCGATCGCGAACGTCGTTGGCCTGGCGCTCCACGCTGCGGAGGTCCACGCTGAGCTCACGCGCCAGGTCGAGCAGGTTCGCGAGGCGCAATGCCAGCTCATCCAGAGCGAGCGGCTGGCGGACGTAGGCCGCCTTGCCGCCCTCGTGGCTCACGAGATCCGCAACCCCCTGACCACCATCGGCGGCTTCGCCCGCCGCCTCCTCAAGCGTGCCGACGACGAGCAGGAGCGGCACTACGCCAGCATCATTGTGGACGAGACCGAGCGTCTCGGCCGCCTGCTCGCGGGCATAATGGACTTCGTCCGCCCCGGAGAGCCCCGCAAGCAGCGCACCGACATCGCCGCCGTGCTCGACCGCGCCATCGCCCTCACCAGCGCCGCGCGAGCCACCAAACACATCGCCATCGACCGCGACATCGAGGACGGCCTGCCCACCCTGTGGGCAGACCCCGGACAGCTCGAGCAGGTGCTCATCAACGTGCTCACGAACGCCTGCGACGCCATCGACGACGAGGGCACCATCACCACCACCATCGGCTGCGATGGCGACCATCTCGTCCTCCGGATCGCCGACACAGGGTGCGGGATCGGCCCCGACCAGCTCCATAGCCTCTTCGACCCCTTCTACACCACGAAGCCGGGCGGCAACGGCCTCGGACTGCCCATCGCAGGGAAGATCATCGAGGACCACGGCGGGCGTATCGACATCGGCTCCGAGCCAGGAAGAGGCACACACGTGACCGTTCGGCTGCCCATCGGCGAGCCACCGGCCCAAAGCGCCTCTTGACTGTCGCTCGCCACAAGCTAGAATGGGGGCAGCGGCAGGTCAGAACTGCTTCGGTCGGGACGAGAATCGGATGACGGCGGCGGGCGGGCGCGTCGGCCACACTTAGCCGCCGTCACGTTCCACGAGGATGCCCGAGGCCGCGCCATCGCGGCGGGGCATTGCCGCCATGCGACGTCCGTAGCAACTCGACGCCCAGGCGACAGCCCACCGCCATACGAGGCCGGGGCTCGATTCCGAGGAGCGCGGACATGGATGTCGAGATCGGCTTCGCGGCTGGGGATGTCTACCATTTCATCGAGGCCAACGGCCCCAGCTCGGTCACTCAGATCAGGAAGGGCACTGGGCGCGACAACGCCGCCATCTGCCAGGCCATCGGCTGGCTCGCCCGGGAGGACAAGGTCGTCCGCCTCCAGAAGGGCAAGACGGTCCGCTGGGGCATCGCCTAGTACCGATACACACGGCCGAGCGCTGCCACGTCCCCGGGTCACTGGCCCCGCCGCGCTGGAGCCTCATGACGCCACACCCCCCCCAGCCTGACCACCGCGAGGGCCGCCTCGCGCGCCTCGCCCACCGGTTGGCCGACGCGGACCCCAGCCCCAACCTGCCCCGCGGCGTGCGGGCCGCGATGACCGTCGGGCCATTCGCCGGCTTCGCTGTCGTTCTGCTCGTGGCGTTCCTCGTGTCCGGCAAGGGCACGGCGGCGTGGCTGGCCGGCGCCGCAGTCGGCAGCTTCATCGGGTTCGGCAAGTTCGTCGTCTTCGGCGGCATCTTCGGCGACCTGCTGTCGAGCCTGTTCGGCTACGTGCCGACGACGGTGCCGCCGAGCCCTGGCGTCCTGGCCGCTGTGGTCATCTACGCGGAGATCGGCACGACGCTCGTGATGATGGCCAACATGACGGTGCTGTACCGCACGCCCTGGATCGGGGCGCGGCTGGCGGCGGCCCACGAGGCGGGGTGGTACGTCCTGCGGGTGCACCCCTGGATGCGACGCGGCGCGGAGGTCGGCGTCGCACTGTTCGTGGCTGCGCCGTTCCAGGGCACGGGCGCCGTGATCGGGACGATCCTCGGCCGGGTGCTCGGCCTGTCGCGCCTCGCCACGCTGGGCTGCATCGCCACTGGCTCAGGCCTCGGCTGCCTGCTGCTCGCCGCGCTGGGGGACGTCGGGCGTAGCCGCGTGCAGTGGCTCGCGCACCATCCGCTGCCGACTGCCATCGCGCTGGCGACAGCCGCAGTCGTCCTCATCCTCGTGGGCCGGTGGTTCACCGGCGAGTCGCGTCGCTCTCGCAGCGAAGGAAGCTGAGCCGCAGTCGAAGGGGGACCTCTCTTGAGGAGAAGAGGCCCCCTCGCAGCCCCTCCCTCCAGAGACCTTCACATTGGCGCCGGGAATCCTGCTGCCTGGCGGCAAGATTCCCGGCGCCCATTGCAGAGGTCTTTGCGGAGGAGGGGGTCTGGGGGAGGAAGCCACTTTCTTCAGAAAGGGGTTCCTCCCCCAGATCCTCAGATGTCCTTGAGGAGGGCGGCGAGGCGGGCGTCCCAGATGAGGACGCGGAGCTGGCGTTCGAGGGTGTGGAGCTCGATGTCGAGGCGGGTCCAGGTGGCGGCGTCGAGGGCTTTGGCAGCGTCGAGCTTCTCGCGGTAGGGCGCGACGTGCTGCCGTGCGACGTCGAGACGCTCGGCGATCTCCTTCCGCGCGGCGGGCGAGCGCTCCAGCGTGGCCTCGGCGGCGAGCTGGCCGAGGAGCGCCTCGAGACGCTTCAGACTCTCGCGAGCCATGGCCAGATATGCCTTGGCAGCGGCCCCTTCGTGGGTGAACACTACGATGGGGCCGGCGCGGCCGCCCTTGCGGAACTCCGCGCCGAGGGCGCCGAGCTGCTCCGCCGTCGGCGAGAGCACCAGGTGGGCGAAGCGGACGGGGTCGTGGAAGTTCGCCTTCGTCTGCGACCAGTTCGACCACTCGCGCGCCCCGCCGGCATAGCGGTCGCGGCACACGTTGAAGCCCACCACCGTCCCTGTCTTCGGCTCGACGCCCAGGTCGGCCCAGGGCAGCGCCACCTCGAGCTCCCAGCCGTCAGCCACGATGCGGGTCGCCGTCCTCGCCTGGCAGTTCCACGTCGGGTCGCTGCGGCGCGAGTCGTAGAAGGCATTGGCGAGGTTGGCCGCGAACTGATAGTAGCTCTGGTGGTCGTGCCTCGGGTCCACAAAGATCTCGATGGTTTCACCACGGAACACCTGCCCCGTGTCCCGGCCTGCGGCCGTCGGGCTCAGCCGCTTCGCGTTCGGCTCGTCGCAGTGCACGCCGAAGTAGAGATAGCGCTGGTCGTAGCCGACGCGGAACGAGGTCTGCACCTCCATCAACTCGGGCTTGTTGTAGCGGGTGAAGCCGCTGACGACGGGCGCCGACTTCCAGCTCGCATCGTCGAGCTTCCCATCGATGGCTGGCGCCGGGCCGAGGCGTGGACAGGGGTAGACCTTGATCTCATAGCTGTCGCCCGCGCGGCCGGCCGCCGTGGCGAGCAGCAGGATGGCAGTCCACAACGAGGGTCGCATGGCTCGATCTCCCAACACGACTACTCGACGGTGAGGGTCACGCGCTCGGCGCGGTTGGTGAACAGGTCGATGGCCTCGACACCCCACGTCCCCGCCGGGTCGTTGTGGGCGACGGGAAGCGGGACCTCGACGGGCTCGGCGCCGACGATGGCGACCTGATGCAGCCACTCGGCCGGCTTCCCGTCGGGCGTCGTCGCGCGGAGGCGCACGGCGTGGAGGCCCTGGGCGTCCGGGACCTGGAGCCGCAGCGCCGGCTGCTCGCCCCGCTTCGCAGTTGGCTTCGGCAGCTCCGCTGTCACCCTGGCGAGCGGCTTCGGGCTGAGGACGAGCCAGGTGGGCCGCGAGCCGAGGAGCTTCGTGGGGAAGGCTCTCACGCCCTCGAACGAGCGGCGGAAGCGCAGGTCGCGCACGTGCCGAGGCTCCGCCAGCTCCACCTGCACGTCCTCGTCGTCGCCCGTGTGGCGAAAGAGCGCGACGATCTCGATTGCGCCGTTCCGCCAGCGCACGGTTTCGAGGTTGCGGGTCCGCCGGCCGTTGGTGAGGACGCGGATCGTGGGCCCGATGCCGGCGTCGGCGGCAAGCCCCAGGAAGAGCTCGGCAGCGGCCTCCGGCGTGTCGGCCAGATCGAGGCGGGGGTAGGCGCTCATGGGAAAGTTGAGCAGCAGCGTCCGCCCCGCGCCCGCCTCGCGGGTGACCATGACGGGCATGGCCCCTGCATAGCCGCCGGGCTCGCCGTCCACCAGCTCGACCCCGGGGTCGCAGGGCGCGCCCTTGACGGTAACGACGCGGTCCCGCATCTCGATCGCCGCGTCGGCCTTCACGGCCTGGCCGCGGCCCGTGCGGTGGATGCCGAGAAGATCGTCCAGGCAGCCCTTCGCCCGCGGCTTACAGCGGGCGTCGTAGATCCCGGGCCGCACGTCGGCCGCAAGGCTGCCGCCGCCTTCGACGAACTTGCGGATGACGCCGGCCTCCTTCTCCCCGATGGCCTCGCACTGCGAGAGGATGAGCACCTTGTAGCGCTCGGGCTGGAACTCGCCGAGGCGAAGCTGGCGGTCGGTGACGTAGCGGAACTGGAGGCCGAGGTCGCGGATGAGCCTGTGCCAGGCCAGGTGATTCTGCTCGACGCTGCCGTAGGACGTGCTGCCTTCGATCTTGTTGGCGTATAGCGAGGGGTGCGAGAAGACCATGGCGATGCCGCTGTCGAGCATCTCGCTGCGCAGCAGCAGCGTGCCCAGGCCGTCGCGCACGATCTGCGTTTCCTCGACCAGCTCCCGCGTCGCGGGCCACGGGCCGAGGTGCGGCGCGAGGAAGCCGTGGAAGCGGCCAATGCAGTCCCACCGCCACCACCACACGCTGTCGCAGCCCCGGGTGACCATCCGCCAGTACTTCGCGATCAGCGGCGTCGCGTCCTTCACGTAGCCCATCCAGTTCGCCCTGGGGAAGTCGCGCGGCGCGATGGACCGCAGCACCTCGTCCGCCGTCCCAGGATAGGGCGACCAGAACTCGACCTCGCGGACGAACAGGTCGATGTCGTCGCCCGAGCCGAAGCGCCCCGCGCCCTCGAAGCCCGTCCGCGCCTGCGGGTCCATGGCGCGGTAGGCCGCGGCAAACCGCTTGCAGTACTGGACGTAGTTCCACGAACGGAAGGCCTGGCGGTCGTACCACCGGGGGTAGTTCTTCTGGCGCTTCGCCTCGCTGGCCTGATTGTCGCCGGCCTGGAGGAGCGCCACCTCGTCGAAACTCCTGTACGTGCTGCCCCACGAGGCATTGAGCTTCTCGACGCTGCCGTAGACCTCCTTCAGGTATCCCCGATACGCCTTCATGCAGTGGGGGCTGAGGCAGGAGCCGCGGACGTGATTCTCGTCGCCGAGCGAGTAAACGAACACCCCGTGCTGTCGCGCCCCGCGGTACTTCTCCGCCAGCTCCTGGACGCGCGGGAGCACCTTCGCCGCGTCGTTCCAGCACGACGGCCGCATGATCCCCTGCTTGTCGTGCGATTCGAGGATGCGGGTGGTGTAGGGCACCCACGCGATGTCGTAGGCGGCAACGTAGCGGGGCGGCGTCCCGCCGCGGAGCTGGAGGGTGGTGCCGAGCCGTGCCAGGCTCTCCTCCGCATAGGGCCCCGTCGGCCCCGTCGGCACGTCCCAGATCAGGAAGTTGAACTGGCCGCGGTTGCGCTTGACGACGTGGAACCAGGCGTGAGCGGCGGCCGCCTCGCCGGCGCCATCGGACCGCACGGCCTCCACGCGCAGCAGCATCGGGAGCCACGGCTCGATTGGGAACGCAAAAGCCCTCTCGCCACCCGCCACGCGCCGCTGCATCAGGATCCGCCCGCGTCGGTCGCGCAGGCGCACCTCGACCCATTCCTTGTCCCCCAGATCCTCGACCAGCGACACGGAACCGCGAATGCGGCCGCCGATCTCGCCCCAGGCCGGGTCGAGGGCCACCGCTTCCACGCGGCGGTCATGGGTGATCGCGAAAGGCATGGTAGCCCACGCGGCGACCGCCTTCCCCCGGCGCGCGATCACCTCGAGACGATAGCGATCGGCGCGCAGCCGAGGCAGACCGCCGGTGATCCTGCCACTGGCCCCTTTGGTCCTCTCGGTCTCGACCCTCACGACGCTGCCGTCGCGCCGGCGCAGCGTGAGCTCAATGGCCAGCTCCTGCTTCTGCGGGTTCCGCCAGGCGACCGCGAGCGCCCGCGTCGGCAGGTCGGCGCGACGGAGCTTGCCCTCCGACACCTCCGCCAGATCCAGCTCGACCTCAGGCTGCTTGCCCGCTGCCCAGACGATGGCGCGGCCGAAACGCTCCTGCCACGCCTCGTAGTCGAACTGCCAGCCCACATCGTAGTCGATGCTCGGCAGACCCGGCAGCAACACCCCCCTGCCCTTGCCCACCTGGTACGCCGCCGTCGGCTGCGCCCGCGCGACGAAGGGCGGCAGCTTCACCAGCTTGCGATTGGGCTTGAAGATGCGCTTGTCGTTGACGCCGACACACACGATGCCTCGGCCGCCCTCGACGACGGGCTGGAGCACCTTGTACTGCGTCTCGCTCGTGAGCTGGTCGGGGCGGATGCCGAGGAAGACATAGCAATCGTAAGGCTTCTCGGCGAGGCGGAGCATCCGCTGGAGGCCGAGGTCGCCCCCGTGCCAGCCCTCCTTGGTCGTGTCCACGATGCGGCGCCAGAAGACCGCGTCGATCTTCATGTCGAAGCGCTGCATGAGCTCGACCCCCTCGCGCGGCACGGTCCCGCGCCCGTTGCAGAAGAGCAGGACGCGGATCGTGCCTCGGGCATAGGGCTTCGCCCACTTCACGTGCGGGGTCTCGAACTCCATCGACAGGGTGTGGTCGAGCTCGAGCTCGGCGGCATCCTGCGCCCAGGCCATCGAGCATGCGAGCAGAGCCACGAGCACCGTGCCCAATCGCAGGGGTCGCGCCATCGGATTCTCCTCTAACCAGGGATAACTCGCCCTCGCACCCAGGGCAGTCTAGGCGCCTGGCTGGGCCGAGTCAAGGCCGTGGCTGGCGCCGGGAGGCAGTTGCGTTGTCAGCCCGGGGACGACATTCTGGTAGGATGTAACACATCAGCCGAGTGAAGTAGTC
>CAZDNN010000214.1:0-9947 GCA_964506385.1 uncultured Planctomycetota bacterium | reverse complement strand
CTCGATGGGGCCGGTGCGGTCGAGGCCGAGGCCCCAGTGGGCGATGTCCACGTGGTGGCCGCACCAGTCGGTGAGCTGGCCGCCCGAGTAGTCCATGATCCACCGCCAGTTCCAGTGGGGGCCCCAGCCCTGGTAGGGCCGCCAGGGTGCGGGGCCGAGCCACATATCCCAGTCGAGTCCCTGAGGCAGCGGCTTGGGCTTGGGGTCGCCGCCGGGCCCGCCGGTGGGGAGGCCGACCTCGCAGCGATGGACCTTGCCGATGCGACCGTTGATGACGAGCTCGCAGGCGAAGCGGAAGCGGCCGTCGGAGCGTTGCTGGCTGCCGGTCTGCCAGATGCGGCCGTAGCGCTCGACGGCATCGACCATCGCGCGGCCTTCGCGGATGCTGCGTGCGAAGGGCTTCTGGCCGTGGATGTCGCAGCCGGCCTTCGCGGCGTCGGTGGCGACCTTCGCGTGCCAGTGGTCGGGGAGCGCGTGGAACACCACGTCGAGGTCGCCGCGGGCGAGCATCTCGCGGTAGTCGGCGTATGCCTTGCAGTCGTTGCTGCGGTAGCGGCGGTTCACGTTCCCCTTCGCGCGCTCGCGGTGGCCCTGGTCCACGTCGCACACGGCGACGACGCGGCAGCGGCTATCGCCGAGGAAGCCACCCAGGTCGCCCCCACCCATGCCGCCGATGCCGATGCCGCCCACCAGGAGCTTCCCGCTCGGCGCGTCGGCGCCGAGCACGCTCGACGGCACGATGGCGGGGAACACCGCCGCGCCTGCCGCCACGGCGGCGCCTCGCAGGAACTGGCGGCGACTCCATCTCTCGCGCTCTGATCCACTCACGACTCAGTTCCTCCTGTTCGGGGCCATGAACCCAAGAGGCAGCCCACGGGACCAACCGCTTGCGTCCTCTCAGAGGTTGCGGCATCGTTCCTCACGCGCGGCCCGATCCTAGGAAGTTCGGGCCGTCCGGTCAAGCGAGAGTCGCGATGAGCCGCCAGACGCCCGATCCAGGCTGGCGTTACGCTCCGCCATCGGGTATTATGAGATCGCAGTACGGACACACGCTCGCAGGACGGGCCGGAACCCTGAGGGAGAGATGATGAGCCGCAGACTCCTGAGCGCATCGGCGCTGGTGGCTGCCTGCGCAATGCTCGCCGCGCAGGCCCATGGCAAGCCCAAGGTCGTCCAGGTCACTGTCCGCGTGGACAGCCAGGCGCCCGGCTACGAGGGCAGCCGGGCCTTCGACGGCAACCGCGCGACCATGTGGCACACCCGCTGGGAGTTCGGCGAGACGAAGCACCCCCACGAGATGACGATCGACCTCGGCACCAGCTTCGAGCTCTCCGGCTTCGCCTACCTCCCTCGCCAGGGCGGCGGCAACGGCACGATCGGGGACTACGAGGTCTATGTCGGCGACAACCCCAAGAAGCTCGGCAAGCCCGTCGCCAAGGGCGCTTTCGCCCAGCGGGACGCTGAGAACGTCGTGCAGTTCCCCGCGAAGGTCAAGGGCCGCTACGTGCGCATCCGCGCGCTGTCGGAGGTGAGCGGCAAGCCGTGGACGTCGATCGCCGAGCTGCGGCTCCTCGCCGATGGCGTCGTCTTCAGGGCAAAGCGCTCGTCCGAGGCGGCGGCACCAGGGCCCGAGTGGCAGAAGATGGACGAGCTGACCCGCCAGTTCGCCATGCTCCAGCAGGACATTCGCCGCCGCGGCCACTTCCAGCGCTGGGCCTCCGAGGTGCTTCGCCAGGAAGCGCGTGTCCTCGATACGGACCGCGATCCGACCGACATCGTCCTGCGCCGTACTGCCGCGCTCCTCGCCGACCTCCAGCGCATGCCCGATGCGCCTGACCTCGCGGCACTGGCGAAGGAACTCACGGCGCTCCAGGCCGAGGCCGTCGCCACAGACGTCCAGGACAAGGAGGCCCGCCTGGCGCTTCACAAGAAGGCGTGCTTACTCCGCCGCAGGATCGCCTTCTCGAACCCCCTCCTGAGCTTCGACAGGATCCTCTTCGTCAAGCACCACCGCGCGATCTACAACCACATGTGCGATCAGTACTATGGCATCACCGCGCGGCCTGGCGGCGGGGTCTACATCCTCCACGACCCCTTCGGCGCCGAGCCGAAGGTCCAGGACGTCCTGGCCGACTCCGTCGTCGAGCGTGGCCGCCTCAAGGGCAAGAAACTGACGGGCGGCCCGCCCCGCGGCTCGAACGCCTCCTACAACGGCGGCGGCCGCCGCAGCGGCCCGCCTGCCGAGGGCGGCTCGTTCCTGTCGCCCGACCTCTCGTATGACGGCAAGACCATCGTCTTCGCCTTCGTCGAATGCCAGGGCGATCCCAACCACCGCCGCCACACCGACGCGGCCAAAGGCCACTGGCACGAGGGCTGGTGCTGGCATATCTTCAAGGTCAATGTAGACGGCTCGGGCCTCGAGCAACTCACCGACGGCACGTGGAACGACTTCGCCCCCTGCTGGCTGCCCAACGGCCGCGTGGCCTTCATCTCCGAGCGCCGGGGCGGCTACCTGCGCTGCGGCCGCGTATGCCCGACCTACACCCTCTACGACATGAAGCCCGACGGCAGCGACATGCGCTGCCTCAGCCCCCACGAGACCAACGAGTGGCACCCCAGCGTGACCAACGACGGCCGCATCATCTACACCCGCTGGGACTACATTGACCGTCACGGCTGCACGGCCCACCTGCCCTGGATCACGACCCTCGACGGGCGCGACTCCCGCGCGGTCCACGGCAACTTCGCGCCCCGCAACACCCGGCCCGACATGGAGGTGAACATCCGCGCCATCCCTGGCTCCCGCAAGTTCGTCGCCACCGCGGCGCCCCACCACGGCCAGGCATACGGCTCCCTCGTGCTCATCGACCCCGACGTCGAGGACAACGATGCCATGGCCCCCGTCAAGCGCATCACCCCCGAAGTCGCCTTCCCCGAGAGCCAGCGCGGCGCCCAGGTCTACGGCACCGCCTGGCCCCTCAGCGAGACCTACTATCTGTGCGTCTACGACGCGGCCATGGCCCCAGGCGCAGGCCGCCAGGGCCGCCGCCACGTCCCGGGCAACTACGGCATCTACCTCGTGGACGCCTTCGGGAACAGGGAACTGCTCTATCGCGACCCTGACATCGCCTGCCTCAGCCCCATCCCGCTGCGCCCGCGGCCCATGCCTCCCGTCGAGCCCGACGAGTACGAGTGGCACAGGACGACGACCGCCGCTCCCCAGCTCGCCCACGAGGGCAAGGAGGGCGAGGCCGTCCTCGCCGTGATCAACGTCTACGACAGCCTCAAGCCCTGGCCCGAGGGCACCCAGGTCAAGGCCCTCCGCATCTTCCACGTCCTCCCAATGTCCGCGCCATCAGGTCCCCGCCCTCACGAGACGGCCGTGCGCCAGCCCGAATCCCGCGACTCCGTCGTCCCCTGCCGCCACGTCCTGGGCACCGTGCCCGTGGAGAAGGACGGGAGCGCCCACTTCGTCGCTCCCGCCAACCGCGAGCTCTTCTTCCAGGCGCTCGACGAGCGAGGGCTGGCCATCCAGTCCATGCGGTCGGCGACGTACGCGCTGCCTGGGGAGCGACTGGTCTGCCAGGGCTGCCACGAGCGGCGCCACCACGCGCCCCAGATGCCCAAGTCCGTGCCACTCGCCCTCCGTCGCGGGCCCTCGCGCCCGAAGCCCGACGTCGAGGGCTCCAACCCCTTCAGCTACCCGCAGCTCGTCCAGCCAGTGCTCGAGCGCCGCTGCGTCCCGTGCCATGTGAAGAATCGCGACAAGAAGGCGCCCAACCTGGCCCGCGAGCCCATCAAGCGCCAGTGGTACGCCTCCTACAACAGCCTCATCCCCTACTCCTTCCACGCATACGGCAACGGCTACAGGACCACCCCGGGGCAGTTCGGCGCCCGCGCCTCGAAGCTCTTCGCAATGCTCGAAAAAGGCCACCACGACCTCAAGCTCTCGCCCGAGGAGCTTCACCGCATCACCCTGTGGCTCGACTCCTGCTCGATGTTCTACGGGGTGTACGAGCGGGAGGGCGGCCAGGCCCAGCTCCAGGGCAAGGTCGCCGAAGCCACCCTCAAGTAGACGCAGAGGACACCGCATGGGATACCCCGCAACTGCGCGGACGCGCGCCATCGCTCTCGCTGCGCCGCTGCTGGCTGCGGTCGCGTCGGCCATGGCCGGCCAGGCCCCCTCTTCCCCCTTCGATCTGGCTTTCTCGCCCGACGGCAAGCTACTGGCGGTCTCCGACCATACGGGGGCGGCGCTGGCCCTGATCGACGTGGCCTCGGCCAAGGTCGCGCGGCGGGTCCCGCTCGGCGGGCAGCCGACGGGGGTCGCGTGGGCGGACGGCGGCAGGGTGTTCGTCGCGGAGTATGGGGCGGGGACGGTGGCGGAGGTGGATGCCGCGGGCGGGAAGGTCCTTCGCCGGCTCGCGGTCGGCCCCATGCCCGTCGGCGTCGCCGTCGCGGCGCGGCGCAAGCTGCTCCTCGTCGCCGACCGCGGCCTCAACGCCCTGTCCGCCATCGATCTGGCTACAGGCAAGGAGACGAAGCGCCTCGCCACCGTCCGCGCGCCCTACTTCGTCGTCGTCGCGCCCGACGAGTCCGTCGCCCTCGTCGGCAACCTCCTGCCCCACGGACCGGGGACAGACTCCGCGACGGCCGCTGTCGTCAGCGTCGTGGACCTCGAGAAGCTCCAGCGGGTCGCCGACATCAAGCTGCCGGGCGGCTCCAGCTCAGTTCGCATGCTCAGGCTCTCGCCCGACGGAAGGTGGGCCTACGTCGTCCACACCCTGGGCCGGGTCACCCTGCCGACGAGCCAGCTCGATCGCGGCTGGGTCAACACCAACGCCCTGACGGTCATCGACGTGGCGGCAAAGCAGCGCTACGCCACTGTGCTGCTCGACGTCCTCACCGCGGGCGCCGCCAATCCCTGGGGCGTGGCCATCGCCCGCGACGGCAAGACGCTGTGGGCCACCCTCGCCGGCGTCCATCAGCTCGCCAGGATTGACCTCGCCGGCCTGCACCCGCTGCTGGCCGGCAAAGCAGACGACGCGCTGCTCAAGCGGCAGGAGATCTCGGAGGTCTGGCGCGAGATCAAGGCGGACGCCGCGAAGCGCTCCGTCCTGGCCAACGACCTCGGCGCCCTCTACGGCGCGGGCCTCATTCGGCGAACCTGCCTGCCCGGCAACGGCCCCCGAGGCCTCGACCTCAGCCCCGACGGCAAGCTACTCGCCGTCGCCGCATACTTCTCCGGCGCCGTGCTGATCGCGGACCCCGACTCGGGCAGAACGCTCAAGAGCACCCCGCTGGGGCCCACCGTGGAAGAGAGCCTCGCCCGCCGCGGCGAGCGGATCTTCCACGACGCCAGCTTCTGCTTCCAGGGCTGGCTGAGCTGCGCCACCTGCCATCCCGACGGCCGGGCAGACGGCCTGAACTGGGATCTCCTCAACGACGGGATGGGGAACCCCAAGAACACCAAGTCACTCGTCCTCTCGTACAAGACGCCGCCGGTAATGTCCAGCGGCGTCCGCGCGACCATGGAGGCCGCCTCGGCGGCGGGCTTCCACTTCATCCAGTTCCGCCAGGTCGAGCCCGAGGCGCTCGATGCCGTGCAGGCCTACCTGCGGGCGCTGACGCCCGAGCGCAGCCCCCACCGCATGCCCGACGGCTCCCTCTCGCCGCTCGCACGGCGCGGCAAGGCCCTCTTCGAGGATTCGAGGACGGGCTGCTCCGACTGCCACACCGGCGAGCTGCTCACCGACCTGAAGTCACACGACGTCGGGACGCGCCACGAGCTGGACCGCCGCGACGCCTTCGACAACCCCACGCTCCTCGAGCTCTGGCGCACCGCCCCCTACTTGCACGACGGCTCCGCCCCCACCCTCCTCGACGTGCTCACCACCCACAACCGCGGCGACAAGCACGGCAAGACATCTCACCTGTCGAAGGATGAGCTCGCGGCCCTCGTCGCCTACCTGCTCTCGCTCTAGCCGCCCACCTACTCGCCCATGCAGACGAGACGGCCGCTCTCCAGGGAGATGTAGAGCCGGCCGCCGGCCGCGGCCATGCCGTCAAGGACGGGCTGAGCATCGAGTGGGGCTTTGGCCAGTTCCGACCCGTCGGCGGCCGAGATGGCCAGGAGCTTCGCCCCGTCTCCGCCTGTCATCGGGCCGGCGACGAACAACACCTTGCCCGCCAGCACCATCGCCCGGACCCGAATCGGCACGCGCTTCGACCACCGCTCCTTGCGGTCGCCCCGCGCCCGTGCAAACAGCCGGTAGGCACCGTCCCTCAACTGGTTCGACCAGTGGACAACCTTGCGGCCGTAGCCGTACACCGCCGCACCGTCGAAGACGAGCAGGCGGCCATAGACCAGGTTCCTGTCCCGCCCGCTGCATCCCGTCGAGAGCGAGCAGCGGGTGCCGAAGATCCAGTAGGAGCGATGGGGCCAGGTGTCGTCGAGGAAGCCCGTGAGGGTGAACAGGTGAGGGCTGCCCTTTGGCCGAACGGTGCCCGCCTTGTCGAAGACCATATCCCGCAGGTACACGTGCCGGGCGTCCCCCGAGAGGATGTCGCTGAGCGCCCCAGGCATGTAGCACGGGCCGAACTGGTCGGGCTGCCTGCCCGTCTCGGGGTCGGGGCTGTAGATGGGCGTTCGCGACAGGGGCTTGCCCGTCTCTGGCTGCACGCGGTAGAGGCCGATCCCGCCGTCCAGGTAGGACGACCGGCCGGCGGCGACGTACGCGGCGCCGCCGTGGATGAGCACGCTGCCATGGACGGGAGAGACGGATTCGAGCTGGCCGCAGGCCACGACTCGGCGGTCCGCGCGAGCCAGTTGCAGGCGCCAGGCCAGCGCGCCATCCGACGCGCGCACGCTGTAGACGCACCCGTCGCGGGACCCGAAGACCGCCCGGCCCTTGTGCAGCGTCGGGGGCGAGTCGATGCGGGCGCCAGCCGTGAAGCTCCACGCCGCATCGCCCGACCTGGCGTCCACGGCGCACAGCCTCTGCTCGTCCACGGCCGCCACAAACACCTTGCCCCCGGCGACCGTGGGGCTGGTGAGCCTGCCGCCGATGTCTGCCTGCCAGAGACGCTTGAGGGCCGATGGGACCCGCACAGTGGTCGCGCCGCTCCGCCCCGGATCGTGCCTGTATGTGGGCCAGTCGGAGGCTGTGTCGAGGGTCGTGGGCCGTGTGTCACCTGCCTGGTAGGCGGGTCCGCGCTCGAGCCGCGGGGGCGCTGGCGCGGCGGCCATCGCCTTGGCAGGGGCGGAGGCCAGGGCGTAGAAGCCGTCGAGCTTCGCCGCGATGTAGCAGCCGCAGGAGTGTGGCGGGGCGTAGAGGAGGCCGTTGCAGGGCATCACGCCGTACCGGCAGACGCCGCGGACCCAACTGTGCCAGAGATAGTCGCCCGTCGCCAGATCGATGAACTCGGCGCCCCGCCTGCCGGCGATGATGTAGCGGTCGGTCGCCTTGTTCTGCCAGCAGCGGTGGTGGTGGCCGGGATTGGCAGGCTCGACACGGCGGAGCACCTTGCCCGTCGCCAGGTCGCGCTGGGTGGCGAAGTAGGGGCCCCACGGAGGCCCCGTGTGCTTCCTTCCCGTGTCGAACGGCTTGAATCCGCCGAGCCAGAGCGAGCCCTGGATCACGAAGGCGTCGCGGATCGAGGAGAGCGTCGCGGGCTGGCTCCATAGGGTCTTTCCCGTCTCCGCCGACAGGGCGGTCACGGTCTTGTTGTCGGCGCAGACGAGATGGCCGTCGGACGCGACCCGCAGGCGCGACGCGGGCACCGACCACGCCATCTTGCCCGTCTTCAGGCCGATGCAGACGACGTCCCGCCCCTTCTGGTAGAAGACCCGGCCGCCGACGGCGCACAGGCTCAGGGGCCTCACGCCGGCGGTGTCCGCCCCCGTCTTCGTCCAGAGCGTGCGCCCTGTCTCGGCGTCGAGTGCCAGGACGGACGGCCGTCCCCTCATCTCGGTCCTGCGGAGCTCCTTGACCAGGGGGTCCGCCGTCTCCCGCTTGTAGACCGGCGAGTTGTCCTGCACGAGGAGCCGTGCCCACTTCCGCAGCTCGGAGACGCGCTCCTTGGTGACCGCACGCACGAGGACAAGCAGAGTCCCCTGATGGCAGAGCACCTCCTCCGCACCCTGGGTCCCCTCGCAGACCTCGAGGGTTTTCCCCGTGGCGGCGTCAACGACGCTCAGCGGCGCGTGGATGCCGAGGGTCACGTAGACGCGCTCGCCGACGGCCACGAGCCTGCGCTGGAGCTGTGGCGGGGTGGCGCCCCAGTTGACGATGTGGGGGAACCAGGGGTCGAAGGGCCGCTTCCAGAGCAGGAGGCCGTTGTAGGCATCGCGGGCGACGAGATGCCATTGGGCGGGAGCGGTCCGGGATGCGGTGGGGGCTTCGTCAGCGATGTAGAAGATCCGTCCTGCGGTTGAGACCACGGCGTTGATGCTCGGGGTGTGCTCGTGGCCCCGGGTGTGCCGCGGCTCGGCGATCCACTGGACGCGGCGCGGCGGCCCGACGACCTGGTCGTGCGCCACGGCGTTGCCGCTCGCGTCGTGGAGGAAGTGGGTCCACTCATCGGTGTTCGTCGGACGCGGCTTGACGGCCTTCCGCCAGCCGGCTCCCCGCTTGACGTAGAGGATGCCGCCGGGTGCCAGGACGCGCATCGCCTCCGCCTCGGTCACCGCGCCGAGGTCATCGGCCACCACCAGGTTCGCGAGGTTCTCGGCGTACGGCAGGCGCTTGCCGTCGAACGTATCGGCCGACACCCTCCCGTACAGACCGCGCGAGCGGATGTACGCCCGGGCTTTCGCCACAGCCTTGGCATCGGTGTCGAGCCCGTGCACCAGATAGGTGTCGCCCGTGCCCAGCGCCGCCGTCAGAGCCCCGCCGCCGCAGCCCAGATGCACGATGAGGCCGCCCTTGACGCCCGTGGCTGCAAGGATCTGGCGAGCGAGGGCCGCATCGGCGTCCCGCGCTGGCGTGCCGGCGTCCAGGACGGACGCCACAGACGCGAGCAACGCCACGGACAAGACGCCGACTCGTCGGACGCTGGCCCTGCCGATCGTTCTGTCCATCTTCCTGTCTCCTCTGGCTGCGGAGGTGGCTCGGCAGTGCATCTCGCGGGAGCGCGGGGAGCCTGGCTCGGCCTCGCGCTCCCGCTCTATTATGGCGGAAGCCCTCGCGTCCCGCAACGAAGCGTCTGAGGAAGAGCGAGGGGCCCGCCGCTGAGGGTTGCGTGGGCGACAGCCCATGGCTATAGTAGGCTCCGCGACGACGCCACCCAATGCAGGACGCGAGAGGACAGACGATGAGCTGCCGTGCCGCATGGTGTGTCTGCCTGGCCGCCGCCGCGTGCCTGCCCTCTGGAGCCGCGCTGGCCGCCGACGTGCGCGTCGGCGAGCACCATGAGCTGACGGTGGACGGCAAGCCGTTCTTCCCGCTCTTCGTGTGGCTCCAGCCGCCGCAGCTCTTCGCCTTCCACAAGGGGCTCGGGATCAACACCATCATGGGCGAGACGGCGAAGTCGGGTATCTCGACCGAGCAGTTCCTCGACGCCTGCAAGGCCCACGGCCTCTGGGGCATCGTGCACGCCAACGAGAAGAACCTGGCGGTGAAGGGCCACCCCGCCCTGCTGTGCTGGATGTTCGGCGACGAGCCCGACCTCCCGGCAAGGCTGGCGTACGAGCGGCCTGTCAAGACGCCCAGGGGCGACGACGGCTCGATCAATGTCTGGTGGGAGGGCGAAGAGGCCGCCGAGACGACCTTCCAGCCATCGGGCTGGATGAACCTGAAGCACCGCTACCTCAGCGGCGGCCGCTGGCTGCCGGCCGAGGCCAAGCCCATCAGCAAGGACAAGCCGCTGCTGGCGCGCTACAGCATCGACGTGCCCGAGACGGCGACCTATCGCTTCTGGGTCCGCGAGTTCCACAAGAGTTGGGC
>CAZDNN010000213.1:0-9950 GCA_964506385.1 uncultured Planctomycetota bacterium | reverse complement strand
CGGACTGCTAGACCTCAGCGGGTAAGCGGCTCGGCTGGAGCCTCGCCCTCCCCTCTGGCTCCGGACGTCAGGTAGACCTCGGTGCCTCCCTCGTCGCCGGTGCGGAGGGACCAGACGACGGGAAAGCGGTCCGCCACCCAGTCCGCCGTCTCCTCGCGCTCGGGAGTTTGGATCACGCGGCGCGTATAGGCCGAGTGATCGACGATAACGAAGCGGACGCGGCCCCCCTCGATGGCCTCCCTTGCCTCGGCCTCGAGCCAGTCTGCCGGCACGTTGCGGCCCGTGAAGCGCTCGATGACGGGCCGCCAGTAGTTCGACAGCACCCGGTCTCCGGGCTTCGTGTGGTCCGCCACGAACCCACATGCCGCCTCCAGGCCCGACGCGGTCCGCCAAGGCATCATCGACACGGGCACCAGGGACCCGACCAGCAGCACCGCCAGCAACCCACCCGCCACCCGTGCCGGGCGGGAAGCCTTGCCGAGCTCAGCCATCGCCGCCAGCAGGTAGCCCGCGAACAGGCTCCCGATCGGCAGCGCCAAGCTCAGATACCGCACCTCGCGCACCACGACGATCGGCAGCCCGAGCAGCACGCCGTACCAGAGGGCCACGTCCCCCTTCCGCCGCCAGGTCAGGGCGAACGCGACGAGCCCCAGCACCCCGACCAGCCCGTGGGCGAGCACCAGCTCTGGATAGGGCAGGCTGAAGAGCGTGCCCCCGCCCCGCTGCCCCCGCAGCAGGCCCAGGACGTGGACGATGAGCGACTGGTAGAGATACAGGTGCAGCGAGTCGTACGGCCGCCACAGCACCCAGGGCACCAGGGCGCAGAAAGTCGCGGCGGCGATGCCGAACCCCGCTGCCATCCGCCGAAGCGACGGCGCGCCCGTCCGCCACCGCAGCCAGCACCAGTGCAGCGCCAGGAGCCCGCCGACCAGCACGCCGTACTGCTTGCACGCCGCCGTCGCGCCCAGCGCCGCGCCGAAGGCGGCCAGATGCCGCAGCCGGCCGTCCCGCACGTGGCGCACGTAGGCCCAGAGCGCAATCAGGAGGAAAAAGACCGCGGGCGCCCCTAGCAGCGCCTGCGTGCTCTCCCGCAGCGCCACCGGCGACAGCGCGAAGAGCGCCACCGCCACAACCAACGGAAGGCCCTCCAGGTAGAGGGCTGCAAAGGCCGCGAAGGCCGCCACGCTCACCACCCCGAATCCCACGCTCATCGCCCGAAAATGCAGCAGCGACGGCTCGACCAGCCGGAAGAGCAGCCCCGCCGTGTAGAGCGGGAACGGGGGGACGACGAACAGGCCGTCGCGGTAGCGGCTCTCGTAGTCGTAGCGGGGGTAGGGCACGCCGCGGGCGAAGTTCTCCGCCACGTGCAGGTACATCACCTCGTCGGGCTCGTTGACGTCGAAGGCGCCGTCTAGCCACACCAGCCGCGCCACGAGCGCTACCGCCAGCAGCCCCGTCAGCACCAACCCGCGCCGCTTCACCACGCTCTGCTCCCACGGCAGATCCCACGGATGGCACGAGCATACCCCGCAGGGTCATCTGCGTCAAAGCAGACGAGCATTCCCGGCCGGAATCTGGTATGATCTGGCAGGGAAAGACGGCACCCGCCCACGAGATGATTCTGTCCGTAGCCAACGAAAGCGAGCAGACGCCCATGCCGAGGGGACGAGACGATATCAGGAAGCTGATTCTCCGAGCGGCCGAGCAGGCCCGCCAGGAGACGAGCGCCGAGCCGGAGAAAGGCCTGACGCAGCACGTCCGCTGGCCCATCGACTGCCAGGTCGGGCCGGGCCTGGAGGGCGCCATCGCCTGCGAGAGCCGGGTGGGCTACGTCAACGGCACCCGCGGCTGGCTCATCTACCGAGGCTACAACATCTTCGACCTGGCGGCCCACTCCTCGTTCGAGGAAGTCTCCTACCTGCTCCTCCACGGCCGCCTCCCCAGGTCCAGGCAGCTCGAACGCTTCAAGAGCCAGCTCATCAGCTACCGCCCCGTGCCCGACACGCTCCGCCACCTGATGGGGTTCCCGGTCGAGCACATGCACCCCATGGCGGCGCTGCGCCTGGGCACGAGCCTGCTGCGGATGCAGCAGACCTACCGTGACGAGGAGTCGGCCCGCCCCGACGCCGCAACGGCCATAAGCGCGGACGAGGACTCCATTCCGATGGAGCTCAAGCCGTGGGGCGACCCTCACGCGATCTATGAGTTCAAGGGACGCAGGGTCCGCGGGGCGCCGAGCGCCGCGCCGCCGCCAAGCCCAGGGCGCCGCCCGCTCGTGGACGCGGCAGGGGTGGCCTCGGCCTACCGCCTGATCGCCGGGGTCCCGACCCTCGCCGCCGCCGTGGCGCGCATCCGCAGGGGCAAGATGCCCCTCGAACCCGACCCCACCCTCAGCCACGCCGCCAACTTCCTCTATATGATGACAGGCCGCAAGCCAACGAAAATCGAAGAGCGGGTGATGGACGTGGCACTGATCCTCCACGCCGACCACGGGATGAACGCCAGCACCTTCGCCTGCCTGGTCGTCGCCTCCACCCTGTCGGATGTCTACTGGTCCATCGGCTCGGGGATCGCCGCCCTCAGCGGCCCGCTCCACGGCGGCGCGAACGAGGAGGTGCTCCACATGCTCCGCAGCATCGGCGGCCCGAAGCACGTGCGGCGCTGGCTCGCCCGCGCCCTGGCGGCCAAGCAGAAGATCATGGGCTTCGGCCACCGCGTCTACAAAGCCCCCGACCCCCGCGCGCGCATCCTCGGCCCACTCGCCAAGGCACTGGCCCGAAGGGCACAGGATGAGGACGTGCAGGCCCTGATCGCCACGGCCGAGGAGCTCGAGCGCCAGGCTGTCGCCACCCTCAAGGACAAGAAGGTGTTCCCCAACGTGGACTTCTACTCGGGGCTCGTCTACGCCGCTCTCGGCATCGCGCCCGAGCACTTCACCCCGATCTTCGCCGTGGCGCGCGTCTCGGGCTGGTGCGCCCGAGTCCTCGAGTACCTCCAGAACAACCGCATCTTCCGACCTCGCGCGACCTACGTCGGCCCGATCAACAAGCAGTACACCCCCGTCGAGCGACGGGGGCGGCGGAGGAAGTGAGCCCGCCGCAGCGCTTGCCTCGCCCACGACCCGGCGCTACAATGCCCGCGCCCTCAGCAGGAGCCCGCCGTGGAGAAGCGACTGACTTGCGCCTGCGGCCACGAGATCGCCGTCCGGCCCGACAGCACGGCCACCAGCCTCGACTGCCCCGCCTGCGGCCGCGAGCTGACCATCCCCACCGACGAACCCACGCCACCGGACGAGGAGGCGCAGACCCAGACCGGCGGCGACGCGCGCGACCCCTGCCCCTTCTGCCTCGAGCTCATCCTGCCCGGCGCCCGCAAGTGCCCGTTCTGCCAGGAGTACCTCGACGCCTCCATCGCACCCCAGCCCGAGCAGAAGCCCAGGGCGCCGGAGCAGCAGGCACCGAAGACGCGGACATCCGGCCTCGCGCTCGCCTCCCTGGCCCTGGGCATCGCCGCGCCGTTCCTGTGCTTCCTCACGGCGCCGCCGGCGATTCTCCTCGGCGTCGCCGGCTACCTGGCCACCCGCGATCCCCGGCTCCGTGGCCGCGCCACCGCCATTGCAGGGCTGCTCCTCGGCCTGCTCTGGGTTGCCGCCGGGGTCGGCTTCATCTTCCTCATGAGCCAGGTCAGAGGCACCATCCCCGGAGGCCTGGGACAGCCGACGGATCCCTACCTCTTCTGATCCCTCCAGCGCCCTCACGGCCACCGAGCTCCGCGCCATCCCCCCGTCGCGGGCCTCTTCCTCCTTCGGAGTTCGACATCCTACGTTCGTCATCCGCCTTCGCCAGAGCGACGAAGCCGCTTCGGCGGAGGCGCTTCGACATCCCCTCTCTCCCACCCCGTCTGGAATCCTCGCCTTCAGGCGAGAGTCCGACTCTCGGACGGGGCCACACTTCCGCCTGAAAGCGGAGACCCCGAACGCTCCGGCACGCCTTGCACTGCGCCTGTCGCCGCCCCGTGCGGCGGAGTGGTCGGCAGTCGAACCGCGGACGAGGATGACCGTTCCACATGGCTCAGGGCAGGGTGGGCGATCGAAGAGAAGGGTCCCCAAGGTGTGGGGCCAGACTCCCCGCGGCCCCTGGCGTCCTCATGCACGCCAGGGCGCCGCCGCGCACGCCGCCACGTTTTTCGCCATCCGCTTGAGGCGGGTAACGCCCTGTGCTATAGTTACTTGGGTGATGGGCACGCCATGCCCACAGGGCTGCGGCGAGCGCCTGCTCAGGCGTCCAGCCGGTGGCCGGGCGGCGCGTGCTTCGCGGACCCGATTCCCCTGCTCCAGGCCCTCCTGCTCCGGAGTCCGTTCATGTCACGAAGCTTCTGGCTGGTCGCGCTCATCGCGATGGGCTTCGTCGCTGGGTCGATTGCCGGTGAGCCCGCTCCGCAGACGGTGCTCCGCATCCCGTTCGATGGCAGTGCGGACGCCGCCTACTCCGCCTCTGGGAGCACGAAGACCTCGTACGTCTCCATCGCGTACCGCCCTGGCAAGGTGGGCCAGGCGGCGGAGATCGGCTCCGAGCGCGCCCCGTGCGGCCTCGTGGTCCGCGGGCCAGGCCTCTTCAGCCCGCGCCGCGGCAGCTTCGCGGTCTGGTACAAGCCACTGTGGAACCCCACTGAGGAGCGGGAGCACGCCAGGACCAGGACGCTGATCACCGACGAGCGTCCCGCGCTGGGTGTCGGGCACTTCTGGATCACCATCGCACAGCGTGCCGTGCATTTCGCCTGGCGTGGCAGGACAGCGGCCGGGGTCTCCGCCCGGCTCCGCGACTGGCAGCGGGGCGACTGGCATCACATCATCGCGACCTGGGACAACGAGCAGGGCCTGGCCCTCTACATCGACGGTGAGCGCGGCGCCCAGCGCGCGATGCGGTGGGATCTCCCGCCGTCCGACACCCTGTATATCGGCGCGAACCGACGCGGGCTGAACCCCGCGGACGGGCTGCTCGACGAGCTCGTCCTTTACGACCGCGCGCTCACCGCCGCCGAGGTCGAGGCGGCCTACGTCCAGCAGCTTCACGCCCCAAACGCCCCGGTCCGCCGCGCCGCTGCGCCCTCGCCGAGGCCCGCCAAGCCCAGGCTGACCCTCCATCTCCCCTTCGACGGCACCGCCGTCGCAAAGGCCGCGCGGGGCAAGGGGAAGCCCGTGACCGCCACCAACCTCGAGTATGCCGACGGCCTGCTCGGCAGGGCACTCGTCTGCAAGCCGGGACTGGACCTCGCTTACGAGACGAAGGGCAATCTCGACAAGGAGGCGGGGGCCGTCACCTTCTGGGCGCGCTCGTCCTTCGCCGCCACCGGGAAGCTCGGCCTCCTCCTGGCCGACGAGCAGCCGCCCCGCGAGGGCGAGGAGAAGCCGCGGAACACCCTCGGCCTTTGGCTCCAGCGGACAGGCATCCCCACCATCCGCTTCGACATGCAGCCCAATCACCTCGAGCGCGCCCTCTTCCGATGGAACGGCGCCGAGTGGTACCACTTCGCCCTCTGCTGGCGCCGCAACCACGAGCTGGCCCTCTACGTGAACGGACGGCCAGTCTCGCGCCGCACGGGGGAGGCCGTGAGCTGGACCGAGATGCCCTCGACGCTGCTGCGGGTCGGCTCGTGGCAGGGCAAAATGCCGGCGGACGCCGTCCTCGACGACCTGCGGATCTACGACGCGCCCCTCGACGAGGCGACCGTCCGCCGGCAGGCCGAGCAATTCCTCCTCCCGCTCGTTCTCCAGCCCCGGCGGACCCTGCTGCCGCGGGGCCGGGCCGCCAACCTGATCATCGACGCATACAACCCGTCCGCCGACCCCTTCGACGACGAGATAACGGTCGGAGTGTCCGACCCCGGCGGCCGCCGGGCCGCCGTGACGACCACGCGCATCAAGGTCGGGGCGGGCGAGACGGCGGAGATCCCCCTGGCACTGAGCAAGACGGCGCTCGACCACCGCGGCCTCTATCGGATCAGCACGGCGAGCCCGAAGCGGGTGAACCCCCCGGTGTCCTACTTCCTCGTCGTCGAGGAGCCGAAGCTGCCGCAGGCAACGGCGGCGCCGAAGCCGAAGCTGAAGCTCCTTGAGACGATCGACTGCGCGAAGCTGGAGGCGCCGGAGCGGCTCTGTCACTCGGGCCGATCTGCCGTGCGCGAGGCGGCCGGCGCCCAGGTGCGCGAAGCCGGCCCCCGGCCCGACGACCGCTTCGCCGTCCACTTCACCGTCGAGGCCCTCGACGAGCCCCACCTGCTCGTGGTCACCTACCCGGACGACCGCCCCCGGAGTGCCGAGATCGTGGTCGCCGCGAAGGGATTCTCGAACACCCTGGACGTGGTGACGGGGTACTTCTCCGGCGAGGGGGCTTCGGGCAAGCTCGTGGACCTGCCGATCTACTTCTGGCCGCGGACGCGGGAGAATGCGGTGATCTTCCGCACGCTCGAGCTCGGCCGCTCCGCGGCGTGCGCCACTATCGCGGTCAACCAGGTGCTCGGCGGCCTGCCGCCGACCCGCGTGACGGCGCCGGACGACGGCGGACGTCCGCTGGGGCTGTGGTGGCGCGAGCCCGCCGCGACCGTGCAGTTCGGCGCCCGCCAGGTGCTGGCGCCCGACATCTACGAGAGCCTGCGCCGCCTGACCGACTACCTGAGCTTCTCTGGCCAGAGCCTGCTGTGCTACCCTCTGGCAGCGGAGACGGGGGTGCTGTACCCGTCGCCTGCCGAGTCGTTCCGCCAGGGTGCCGGGGGCGAGCGCCATTGCTCGGACTGGGTTGAGTACGCCCTGCGTCTGTGCGAGCGGCGGGGCCAGCGGTTCCTGCCGGAGCTGTTCCTCTCCGACACGTTCGCGCTGTCCGACGCCTTCGGCTCGCATTTGGAGGATGACGTGGCAGCGGGGGTGGCCACGTCGCGGATGGTGCTGTGGGACGGGTCGCTGTCGCGGGGAGGCCGCGGCGAGGCGCCTCGCTACACGCCAGCCCACCGTGCCGTGCGCGAGGCGGTCGTGCGCCACGTGGAGGAGATCGCGAGCCGCTACGGGCGATCGCCGGCCCTCGAGGGCGTGGCGGTGCACCTCGGCCAGGGCCACTTCGCCTGGTTCGGCTCGTTGCAGGGCGGCTACGGAGACGCCACGGTCGCGGCATTCGAGAAGGCCACTGGCACCCGCGTGCCCGCCGACAAGACGGGCGCGGCGCGGTTCGCCCAGCGCGCCCGATGGCTGCTCGCCAACAAGCGAGAGGAATGGGTCGCCTGGCGCTGCAAGATCGTGCACGCCACACTTGCCGAGGCGGCGGCGCGCCTGGCCAGACAGCGGCCCAGCCTACGCCTTTACCTCAACGTGGCCCTGCCCGATCCCATGACGTGGAACCCGCTGGGCAACCTCAGCACCATCGCGTCCGGCGCCAGGTCGCTCGACGATCTGTACCGCGAGGCAGGACTCGACCTGCGGCTCTACGCCGGCGAGTCGAGCATCGTGGTCCGCCGCGTGGTCTATCCCACGGACTACCGGCTCGCCTTCTACCAGGGAGGCGCCCCGGGCGTCCACCCAGAGGCCGTCCGCGACCATCAGTTACTCGCCGAGGCCAACGCGCCGTTCCATCCGCTCAAGCGGGCTGCCGCCGTGTGTGCGTACCGCCCCTTCGGCTCGTCGGCGGGACGGACGCATCCGATGAAGGACTTCTGGTGGGAGCCGCCGGCGTTGCGCTCGTCGTATCCGACTGCGTCGGGCCGCTCGTTTCTGGCTCCGCTGGCCCGAGCGGTGGCGGATCTCGATGCTCTGAGCCTCGCTCTGGGCTCGGCCTCGGCGATCACCGCGGGCCACGAGACGGATGTGCGCGCCTTCGCCAGGGCCTACCGCGCGCTGCCGAGGAAGCCCTTCACACCGATCCCGGGCATGGCCGACCCCGTCTGCGCGCGGGAGCTGCGGCAAGAGAACGCCCACTACGTCTACCTGGTCAACCGCGCCGCGTTCCCGGTGGACGCCTACCTCGCGTTCCAGCCCGCCTCCGTAACGGTGGCGGACTTCGCTGCTGGCAAGGAGATATCGCTGCGGAGGGTCGCAGGCGAGGCGTTGCCTGCGGGGATGCCCAAGGGCTTCGTCAGCGAGCACACGCTCCCTGCCGAGGCCGGCCCCCTGCCTGCGAAGGCCGGGACGCAGGCAGTGAGCGGCGCCCTCCTCCACGTGCGGCTCGCCCCGTTCGAGCTGCGGTCCTACCGCGTGCTGACCCCGGAGGCGAAAGTCACGTACGCGGCATCGAAGGCGCCTGTGGACGTGCGGCTGCGCCTGGCGCAGCGCATCGAGTCAGCGAAGGGCCTCGTCAAGCAGAGCAAGGCGGCGCCCGATGCACTGGCCGCGGCCCGTCGCACGCTGGCGCTCATCGAGCGTGCCTGGGCCAAGCGCGAGATCGTCCGCGTCGAGCACCTGCTCAACAGCTATCCCATCGAGCGGCTGAGGTAGAATGCTGCGCACACTCGGCGGGCCTATCCCCCGGCCAGTGGGGTGCTGAGGTAGCGCTCCCCCGTGTCGCACAGGATGGTGACGATCACCTTTCCCTCGTTCTTGCGACGGCGTGCGAGCTTGAGGGCCGCCCACACGTTGGCTCCCGCCGAGATGCCGGCCAGGATGCCCTCCTGCGCGGCCAGCGCCTTCGCGGTGGCGAAGGCGTCATTGTTCGAGCACTGGATGACCTCGTCGAGCAGGTCGGTGCGGAGCACGTCGGGCACGAACCCCGCGCCAATGCCCTGGATCTTGTGCGGGCCGGGCTTGCCGCCGGAGAGCACGGGCGAGTCGGCGGGCTCGACGGCTACGGCCTGCACGCCTGGCTTGCGCTCCTTGAGCAGCTCGGCACAGCCGGTGATCGTCCCGCCGGTCCCCACGCCCGCCACAATGATGTCCACCGCGCCGTCGGTGTCCCGCCAGATCTCCTCGGCGGTGGTGGTCCTGTGAATCTCGGGGTTGGCGGGGTTCTTGAACTGCTGGGGCATGATGGCGCCGTCGCCCATCTCCGCCACGAGCTCCTCGGCCCGCCGCACGGCGCCCGACATGCCCTCCTCGCCTGGGGTGAGGACGACCTCGGCGCCGAGCATTCTGACGATTGCCCTGCGCTCGATGCTCATCGTCTCTGGCATGACGAGCACCATGCGGTAGCCCTTGGCCGCGCAGACGAACGACAGGCCGATGCCGGTGTTGCCCGAGGTGGGCTCGACGACGGTCATGCCCGGCTTGAGCGTGCCGTCGCGCTCGGCCGCCTCGACCATGGCGAGGCCGATGCGGTCCTTGACGCTGGCGAGGGGGTTGAAGAACTCGCACTTGGCGAGCACCGTGGCGCCGCACCCCTTGGCCAGGCGGTTGATCCGCACGAGCGGTGTGTTGCCGACCGTCTGCGTGATGTCGTCGTAGACCTTGGCCATGACGGCCTCCTTCCCTCGCCGGCCCGTCCCTACAGATCGTCCTCAATCGAGTCGATCGTCGCGAAGCCCTTGATGAAGTCGCCGAGCTCGTGGATGCGCAGCTCGGCGCTGATGCCGATGAAGCCGGCGAAGAGCGAGATGCCGACGGCGGTGGGGTCCGCCTCCTTGCAGTAGCGGGCCGCGACGTCGGCCTCGCAGATATCCAGGTCGCGCGCGGCGCCGCGCAGGGTGTCGCGACGCAGGTCAAGCCGCCACCACCAGCCGGCGGCTGACTCGGTGAGCTGCTCGTCCACGATGCCGACGTGCCGGCTGTTGATGCCCACCCGCGTGCTCTCCTGGCGGCCGCAGCCGAGCTGGAGCAGACGGGTCGCGCGCAGGTTGGCGTGGAAGCCACGCCCAGCGGCCAGCTCCAGGCCGACGATGTCCACCAGGTCGAGAGCCCGGCTGGGCAGGTACCAGAGCGCGTGCTCGTACCAGGGCCGCTTGTGGAGCGCGATGGAGGTCTTGGCGAACATCCCCTT
>CAZDNN010000212.1:0-9998 GCA_964506385.1 uncultured Planctomycetota bacterium | reverse complement strand
GCGAGCGGCAACCCCTCGTCTTCAAGGACGGGATCGACACGATTGGAACGCTGGATGGCACGGTGGAAGACGATTATTTCTCCGAGATCGAACTGACCGCTCAGGGTGAATCGACGGAAAACAACTTCGGCGAGCTCCTGCCCGCCGCCATCGGCGACAGGGTTTGGAGCGACGTCAACGAGAACGGCATCCAGGACGACGGCGAGCCCGGCATCCCGGATGTCCCCGTCCAGCTCCGCTCGTGCGAGGACGACTCGGTTGTAGGCAACACAACCACTGACAGCAACGGCATCTACGGCTTCACCGGCCTGACGCCTGGCAAGTACTACGTCGTGTTCACCGCGGTTGACATCACCCTCCAGGATCAGGGTGGCGATGATGCGAAAGACAGCGATGCCGATCCCACCACGGGCGAGACGATCTGCACCACCCTCGACTCCGGTGAGACCGACCTGACCTGGGACGCCGGCATCCTGCCGCTTACGACCTACGACCTCGGCATCCACATCGAGAAGGCCACCAACGCCGTCGATCCGATGAACCCGACGTTCGCCGAGGACGCGGATGGCCCGCCAGGGCCTCAGGTGCCTGTCCCGAGCACCGTGACCTGGACCTATCTGGTCACGAACACCGGCGACGTGGCGCTCACCAACGTGGTCGTCTCCGACGATGGCGGCACGCCCACCGACATCAGCGACGACTTCAGCCCCGCCTTCGTGAGCGGCGACACCGACGGCGACGACGAGCTCGACGTGGACGAGGTGTGGCTCTACGAGGCCACCGGCCCCGCCGCCGTCGGGCAGTACGGGAACGTGGCCGATGTCGAAGGCAAGGGCCCCAAGAACGAGACCGTGACCGACGACGACCCGAGCCACTACTTCGCCGAGGAGCCCCCGCCGCCCGAGATCACGATCGTGAAGTCTGGCAGGAAGATCTGCCCGCCCGACGAGCCGCAGCCCCCGTGCGGCCCGTGTGAGGGCAAGATCACCTGGCTCGACCTCCAGTACATCGGCGAGGAGCAGGACGCCGAGGTCAAGGTCTATCAGAAGAAGATGTCCAGCCCCGTCTTTACGGGCACCATCCAGCCCGGCGACACCTTCAAGGTCGTGGGGCAGGACGACAAGGGCACCCTCGGCACCGAGATCTACGTGTACATCGGGCGCTGCCTGAACGCGAAGATCCACACGAGCTGCTCGCAGCCCATCGGCCCCGGCCTCGTGAAGGGCGACTTCCTCGTCGTCGCGGGCGAGAGCCTCAAGGGCGGCCCCCTGTGCGCCGTCGATGCGTCCGGTGACGATGACGACCACTGCTGCGGCAAGAAGCCCAAGGACTGCGGCAAGAAGCCCAAGGGCCACGGGAAGAAGCCCAAGGGCCACGGCAAGAAGAAGCCCAAGTGCCACGACTGCGACGACGATGACGACTGCCCGGAGCCGCCGGCCGAGCCGTGCGATCCGAGCGTCATCTACGTCGGCGACACCATCGAGTACACCATCACCGTCACCGCCACGGGGCTCGCCGAGGCGCGCCAGATCGTCGTCGCTGACCGTCTGGACAGCAGTCTCGAGTTCCTCGAGGCGGACCCCGAGGCCCAGTGGGTCTCCGAGGGGCACAAGGTTGTCTGGGTGGTGGACCTGCCTGAGGGCGACAGCGTGACCGAGCTGACGCTCCTGGCGAGGATCGCCTCAGCGCCCAAGGGCGACAACGGGCCGTGCAACGTTGACGGCCGCGTCTGCTCCAACGTCGTCGAGCTGCCGGTCCTCATCCCTTGTGGGCCCTGCGGCTGCAAGGGCAAGGTCACCGAGCTGACCCTCCAGTACAACGGGGCCGACGCCGCTCAGGTGAAGGTCGTCCAGAAGAAGGACGGCGCGGTCGTCTTCGACCAGGAGGTCGCCGCCGGCGGGCAGTTCTCCTTCTCCGGCCAGGACAGGGAGGGTACCCTCGGTACCGAGATCCTGGTGTACGTGGACGGTGCGCTGAACGCCAAGATCCACACGAGCTGCTCCCAGCCGATCGGGCCGGGCCTCGTGCGAGGTGACTTCGTGGTCATCGCCGGCGCCAGCAAGGACTACGGGCGCCTGTGTCCCGTCGAGTGTGACACCCCCGGTGGTGACGGCGGCTGCACCTACACGGTGGGCTACTGGAAGAACCACCCGAAGGAGTGGCCCGTTGACGAGATCACCATCGGCGGCGTGACCTACAACAAGACGAAGGCCATCCGTATCTTGAGGAAGTCGCCCAGGGGCGATGCGACCATCATCCTCGCCCACCAACTCATCGCCGTCAAGCTCAATGTGCTCAACGGCGCGAACGCCGCCGCCGTGGCCGACACCATCGCCGACGCGGACGCCTGGCTCGTCGAGCACCCGCTCGGCACCAAGCCCAAGCGCCCGTCGCGGCAGGACGGTATCGACCTGGCCGAGACTCTCGAAGCCTACAACGCGGGCGCCATCGGCCCCGGCCACTGTGACGACAAGGAGTGCGACGACAAGGACGACTGCCGTTACGTGCCCGATGAATGCGAGCCGCAGACCATCATCCTGCGCAACTGCGCCTGCATCGAGGACGGCCCGCCACCTCCTCCGCCCCCGCCGCCCTGTGGCCCGTGTGACGGGAAGGTGACCTGGCTGCGGCTCCAGTACCGCGCCGGCGAGACCGCCCGGATCCGGGTCTACCAGAAGAAAATCAGCGACCCGATCTTCGACCAGATCGTCGAGCCGGGCGGCATCTTCGAGGTCGAGGGGCAGGACAAGAAGGGCACCCTCGGCACCGAGATCACCATCAAGGTGGGCTGCAAGGAGACCAAGATCCACACGAGCTGCTCCCAGCCCATCTACCCCGGGCTCGTGAAGGGCGACTTCCTCGTCCTCGCGGGCGCCAGCCTCAACGGCGGCCTCCTGTGTCCGCCCGGCGGCGCGCCGGCGCTTCCCAAGAAGAGGTGCGGTGACTGCGACGACGACGACTAGCGCCGCCGCCACACACACGCCAAGGGGATGGGCGCGCCGGCGCCCATCCCCTGCTTCGTGGGCTGAGCGTTGCCCGCCGGGGGCTACCGGCGGCTGCCGCGGGGGCGGGCCTGGTCCACGTTCAGCGTGCGACCGTCGAGCTGGGAGCCATTGAGCGCCTCGATGGCGGCCTGTGCCTCGGTGTCGGACGGCATCTCCACGAAACCGAAGCCTCGGGAACGCCCCGTGTCGCGATCCATCACCACCTCGGCACGCACCACCTCGCCATAGGCCTCGAACGCGGCTCGCAGCCCGGCATCGGTCGTGTCGAACGACAGGTTCCCGACGTAGATATTCATCGTCACCTCCAACGCGGTCACGGGTCCTGCGACGGGGCCACACGCGCACCCCGTCTCTTCCACTACACCATAGCGCGAGAGGCACGATTCTTCAAGGCTCGGCCAGCCAACCTCCTTGACAAGCGCCGCCGCGCCGCCTATTCATGGTCGAGCTGCTTGCGGGCTTTCCCTACGTCGTCACACCAGGGGATATGGGGCAGTGAGGCAGAGGCAGATCCATCTCGTCGGGGTCGCCGGGGCTGGCATGAATCCCCTGGCGCAGGCGCTCCTCGCCGAGGGCTGGGCGGTGACCGGCTCCGACCGCTATCTCGACACGGGCCACGAGCTGGCCGTCATCCCGAAGCTGCGGCGGGCCGGCGTCCGCCTCGTGCCCCAGGACGGCTCGGGCGCGACGGCAGAGGCCGAGGCGGTGGTCGTGAGCACGGCCATCGAGGACGGCAATCCCGATCTCGTCGCCGCCCGTCGGCTCGGCGTGCCCGTCGTCCATCGCGCCGAGATGCTCGCCCGCCTCCTCGAGGGCAAGGAAGCCATCGCCGTCACCGGCACGAGCGGCAAGACCACCGTCACGGGGATGATCGGCCATCTCCTCGAGCGGCTCGGCGACGACCCCACGGTGGTCAACGGCGGCGTGCTTGTGGACTGGGAGTCGGATGAGCGGGTCGGCAACTTCCGCGCCGGCCGCTCGCGCTGCTGGGTCATCGAGGCGGACGAAAGCGACCGCTCGCTCATGCAGTACCGCCCTGCGTGGGCCGTGATCACCAACATATCGAGCGACCACTTCCCGGAGGCCGAGGCGCGGCGGCTCTTCGGCCGCTTCCGCGAGCGCGTCAGCGACGGCGTCGTCGAGCCGTCTGGCGACGAGGCGCCGTGGGCAGGCTTTGCCCCCGCGCTCTCGGCCGACGGCTCGCGGTTCGTCTACCGCGGGCAGGCCTTCCGCGTGCCGCTCCTCGGCCGCCACAACGCCGAGAACGCCCTCCACGCCATCCTGCTGTGCGAGCGCCTCGGCCATCCCCTCGACCGCATCGCCGCGGCGCTCGCTGCCTTCCGCGGCATCCGCCGGCGGCTCGACGTGGCGGGGACGGCGGACGGCGTGACCGTCATCGACGACTACGCCCACAACCCCGCCAAGATCCGCGCCGCCTGGCAGGCCGTCGCGCCACACTACGGGCGGGTGCTCGCCGTCTGGCGCCCCCACGGCTTCGGCCCCCTGCGGGTGATGTTCGACCCCCTCAGAGCCCTCTTCCGCGAGATGGGGCAGGGGGGTGTTCAGCTCTTCCTCCTGCCGGTCTACTACGCCGGCGGCACGGCTGACGCCTCCGTCACGTCCCAGGCGCTCGTCGAGGCCCTCACGGAAGATGGCGTGCCCGTCGAGCTGGCCGCCGACTTCGACGACCTCATCCGTCGCCTCTCCTCCCGCGCACGGCCCGGCGACGTCATCCTCTCCATGGGCGCCCGCGACCCCGATCTGCCCGCGCTCGCACGAGGGCTGGTGGCGGCGTTGGCCCACCGACGTCCAGCCTCGCGCCATTGACATTGCGTCCGACACCCAACACGATCGGTCGGATGGCACAGCCTAGAACGGCGCGGGGACATCGACCGATCGTCCGACGGCAGGCGGGGTGAACGGCTCGCAGCCGAGGCCGCGGTGGACCAGCCACCGCAGCGAGGCGTCCTCGAGCGGCACGCGGAAGCGGAAGGTGGCCTCGGCGGGGCGGCCGTCGTCCGTGAGCGCCGTGACTTCGATGGTCGCCGCGGTGAGTTCGACCCTGTCGCCGAGGCGCAGCGGGTGCTCCTCGCTGCGGAACAGGCTATCCATCGAGCGCAGCACGTAGACGGGCGAGAAGGCCGGTCCCCGCCCCGCGTCGTACCACGCCCCCTGGGGCGGCAGGTAGCCGCCGCGGGGGCGCACGACCAGGGTCCTCTCGTCGGTACGCAGGAGGGTGGCCGGCGCGGCCGAGGGGCTGAGGCGCAGGATCCGCGCGGGCACCCGCTCCTTGCGGTAGAGACGGGTCTGGACCCAGATGGCGTCGGCCAGCGCACTCATCGAGTTGGCGAAGACCAGCGTCTGCTGCGTCACGGCCTCATCGCTCGGCGTCGTCGCCAGTTGCCGCCCCAGCAAGGCGCCGACCCCCTTCATCCCCATCGAGCCGGCCACGAACTGGACCGGCGCCAGCACCAGTTGGACGACGATGGCCACCCCTGCGAAGGCCTTCGCCAGCCCCCGCCACGCGCGGCCCGTCGGCACCCAGGCCGCACCTTCAACACGGCCCCCCAGCCACTGCGCCAGAAGGCCCATCGCCCCGATGCCTGCGAACATCAGCAGCCGATCATGCAGGAACGCCGCACACGCAGGCAGCAGCGACAGGGCCATACCGAGCGCCCAGAAGCGCGCGACCCGCTCCCGTGCGACCAGCGGCAACAGCACCACGGCCACGAGAACCACATACGCCACCGCCCAGGCCCAGCATCCCCAGAACGCCGTCCTGGACGCGAGCAGCGCCACCTCCGAGCCGGGGAGCCCCCACTGCCCGCACAGCAGCAGCGGCGCGTGCCGCACCGCCTGCCATGCATAGCGCAGCGGATCCTGACCGGGATCAATATAGACCGACGACCGCGCCGACCCGTGCCCGAGCACCCTGTAAGCTGCGTACCACGCGATCCCAACCAGGAGGCAAGGCAGCAGGGAGAGGAGCCGCCGCCGCCACGGCCCCCGCTCGATGAACAGCGCGTAGGCGAGCAGGTAGCCGCCGACCGAAACGGCTGCCTCCTTCGACAGCAGGGCCGCGAGCAGCGCCACCGGCGCCACGACGGCGCCCCATCGCCAGCCATCGCGGCGCCACAGGTCGTGCGCCAGCAGCGCCAGGACGCCGAACACCCCGGCGACCAGCGCATTGCGGTTCGCCAGCCAGCCGACGGGCATGGCGTGCGAGTCGTCCACGGCGAAGAGCAGCGCTGCCAGGGCCGCTGTCCAGAGCGGCAGCCTCGCGCCGATGAGCCGCCGATACAGGGTCGCCACCGCCCACACCACCAGCGCGTACCACGCCAGGCTCTGGGCGTGCATCACCACAGGCCAGCGCGGCCACACGCGGAAGTCCAGCACGTGGGTCAGGCCCGTCACCGGCCGCCAGAACGAGGCCCTGCACTCGGGGTCCGACCACCACGGCAGCCAGCCCGCGTCGATGAGCTGGCGAGTGCGGGCGGGGTCGCCGTCGAGGAAGCTGAAGGGGTTCCACGGGTCGCCGAAGAGACCCGCGACGGCGGGCTCGTCCCGCACGATGTTGTAGAGCGACAGATCGTCGCCCTGAAGCCCGTTCCACAGCGACGGTACCCCGAGCAGCACGGCGATGGCGATCGGGACGGCCGGGAAGCGCCGCCGCAGCATCCATTCGCATAGGCATCTCAGTCGGTTGGCGGCCATGTCACTCCGTATCCGGCGACTGCACGTAGATGCCGGCGCGCCGCCGTTGCTCCGCGAGTTCGCTGATGCTCGTGTCCTCGCGGACGTCGAGCCCGGCGCGGGCGATCAGCGTCTTGATGTACCCGAGGTGTGGGCACGGCGGGCCGTGGAAGTTGTCCTTCGTCATGCACGACGAGAGCTGGACGACGATGCGGTCCTTCTCTATGCCCTCGCGCTTGTTGAGCTGTCGCGCCAGGCTCGTCAGCTTCCGCTGCACCGCGAGGCCGCAGCACCCGCCGCATGTCAGATACAGCGTGCGGTAGGCGCGGTCCTTCGGATAGTCGGCGAAGCCGCCTGTGCGCTCGTGGAACGCCTTCTCGCAGAAGTAGCCCGGGCAGCGCTCCTTGACGATTGCGCACTGGACGACGACCACGTAGTCCTTCTGGTCGAGACCGATCATGCGCGATGTTCCCTTCTCGAGGCCGCAGAGGCCCTCGTGGGGCACCCGCGGGCGTCAGGTGGCAGCGGACGACCTGCGTCGAGCCGTGGCCAGATCGTCGCACACTCGTCCCTGCGCTGCAAGTCTCCCTCGCGGCAAATGATATCACACCTCATGAGGTCCGAGATCTCCCATGCGGCCTCATCCTTGTCGTCTTCCTCGAAAAACATCTCACACCTCATGAGGTCCGAAATCCTCCATGCGCGCTCGTCCTTCTCGTGTTCGTGGAAAAGCATGTCACACCTCATGAGGTCCGATATCTTCCATGCGGCTTCCCGCTCGGCGTTTGTGTAGGGATGGCGGAGGCGCTACACTCGGCGTCGGAGACGTTGCCACGCCATCGACACCCTCACCGAGGAAGCAAGCATGGGCGAAACGCGGATTCACAGGATTCTGGACGAGGTGGGCGCGATCGCGTTTCCTGGCGTCTACGACACGCTGTCGGCGAGGATCGTCGAGCGGGTCGGCTTCCCGATGGCCTTCATCTCCGGCTACAGCGTCGCGGCGACAGCCATCGGCGAGCCCGACCTCGGCCTGCTGACCCAGACGGAGATGATCGACCGCGCCCGCCGCGTCTGCGGCAGCGTGAGCATCCCCATCATCGTGGACGCAGATACAGGCTATGGCAACCCGCTGAACGTCTATCGCACGGTCACTGAGCTGATCGACGCGGGGGCGGCGGGCTGCTTCCTCGAGGACCAGCTCTGGCCAAAACGCTGCGGCCACATGCGGGGCAAGCGGGTGATCGCGCGCGACGAGTACGTGCAGAAGATCCGCGCCGCGGTCGAGGCACGGGCGGGACGCGACTTCTTCATCGTCGCTCGCACCGACGCCGAGGCCGTGGTGGGGCTGGACGAGGCGATCGCCCGCGTGGAGGCGGCGCGCGAGGTCGGGGCGGACGCGAGCTTCGTCGAGGCGCCACACTCCGTCGAGCAGCTCGCCGAGGTCGGCCGCCGCTCGCCCGCTCCCAACGTCGCCAACATGCTGGAAGGTGGGAAGACGCCGATCCTGCCGACCGCGCGGCTCGCCGAGATGGGCTTCCAGCTCGTTGTCTACCCGCTCAGCGGGCTCTTCGCCGCTGCGCGGGCGCAGGAGGCCGTCTACCGCAAGCTCCTCGCCGATGCGACCACGGCCGGCGAGGAGGGACGCCTGATGACGTTCGGGGAGTTCAACGACCTGATCGGCGTCGAGGCGAAGTACGCCATGGCCGAGCGGTTCGGGGTCGCCTGACGGGCAGGCTCAGCGTCGTCGGCGCCGCGCGCGCAGGCCCGCCAGCGCGAGGCCGAACAGTGCCAGCGTGGTCGGCTCGGGCATGTGGACGGGCGGAAGATCCCCCTGCATGGCCACCCCGTCGTTGCCGCACGTCTGGGTCCACTGCGCGGCGAAGGGCTTGCTGCCCAACTCCTGCCGCGGCAGGACGCTGAGGGGGATAGCGACCTCGAGGACGTAGTGCTCGCCGCTGGACTTGGTGTAGACCAGATTGGGCGACTCTGGCGCCCAAACCTCGGTCCCCGAAGCGATGGCCGCCGGGTCGGTGGTGCCCCAGAGGCCATTCTCCCACTCGATTTCCTTATAGAGCGCTCCGACCACCAGGAAGTGGTCACCCGTCGTCTCGATGGCGTGAGTCCACGTCGGGTCCTGGCCGAATCTGAGGATGATGTCTCCTGGGGTCTCGTTCCTGGCGCCTTCGGGCGGCGTGCCGGTGACGAGCGCGAAGTAGGCGTACTCGTCATCGTGGGTGAAGTAGATGGCTTCCGCGTCGAAGTCCTGGCCGCCGTAGCCCGGGCCCACATACCCGCTGTTTGAGTTGTCGGGATAGTCGTTCTCGGCCGGCGGCCAAGTGCCCTGCACGCCGTCGGCGGGTGTCCAGACGGACGTTCCCCATTCGCCAGGGGCGATGCCCCAGTCGGAGGGGTCGCCGTCCACGGTGATCGTCAGGGCCGCCACGGGAGCGGCCGACCAGACCAGCACCGCCGCCGCCAGCAGCAACAGCAACCACGTTCGTCGTGTGCCCATCGTGTCCATCCTCTCAAAGTCGGTTGCGTACGGCCTCTGTCCGCGCGGCGGCCCGGTCGAGCCGGACAGCGCGGTCGGGAGCACCCAGTGACGTAGCTCCGGCAAGATGGCAGACGCGGTCCGGCGGCGGCATCCCACGGTCGTCGCGATGCCGCTCGCTGGCCTCGCCGCAGGAGCGTTGGCCCCGAGCGCTCGGCTCTTGGGGCCTCGCGGCGAGATCCTCCCCGCCGGACGGTAGGCATCAGATAGCAAATGCCGTGCCGCCACGCCGCTGGACCCGACGCCAGAGGTCACGATGGTCGTTAGTCGTTGGCATCGCTGGGTTTGGGATGTGTGGGGATCTGCAAGATACGGGCCACCGCGCGGGAGCGCCTCGCGCGACTGTACAGGATGTTGACAGTGCGTTTCCGCGGAAGGCGACGGGGCGGGCTATGGAACCTCGCAGCAGTAATGTCCCAGCCGCGCCGTGGCCGCCGCGCTGCTACCCTGTCTCTCCCCATCCCTCCACCCGTCTTGTAGCCCCCATCCCCTTTCCCCGTGCCTTCTCCGCCCATGGGGCGAGTGGGCTGCCCGATCCCCCCGTACGCATCCCGGAGCAGCAATGACAGGGGGATGTCCCACGTGGGTTGAGTCCCGTGAGGCCGCCGCTGCGTGCGGCTGCGGACGTCGCCACGCGTCGTCCTGGCCGCGCGCCGCGTTCTGCGAAGGGAATGCCCCCCCTCGTGGGCACGGGGTGCGGCTGGGCAAGCGGCGAGGACGCCGCCTTCGCCTTCGGCGCTCCGCGC
>CAZDNN010000211.1:0-10027 GCA_964506385.1 uncultured Planctomycetota bacterium | reverse complement strand
ACGAGGTCGGCTGAAGGGGGTGGTCCGGCCTTTGGCGCGGGTGCGCCGACGTTAGTGGGCCGGTTCGCGGCCGTCGCTGTTGAGCTTGTCGATCAGCTCGTCGATGTCGCACTCGTCGAGCTCGCGGTCACCGATGGGCGGCATGCGGCGGAACTTCTCGAATTCCTGCCAGTTGGAGAACTCGACGAAGGCGGAGGCAGGGAGGCGCGGCCTCGGCGTCTGAGCGCGGCTCGGCGCGGCTCGGCTGGGCTGTGGGGCTGGCGGCGGCGCCGCGGCAGGGGATGCCGGGGGGCTGGCGGCCTCGTGCTTGTCGGCGATGCGGCGGCACACGGCCAGCAACTCAACGATGCGGTCACGGAGGAGTATGAGTCGGTCGAGCTGCTCGCGCTGGTGCTGCGCGGCTTCCTGCATGCGATTCGCCGACTTGGCGAGGCGCTGCGCCGCGAGCCGCAGGGAGATGGCGAGCTGAAGGAGGGAGCGGCCGTCGTGGGTGGGCTCGGGGTCGGGCATGGAAACGTCCTCCGGACGCTTCGCGCGAAGCACCCAGGGGACGCTAGTGGGAGTATAGCCCGGGTCCGTGCTCCCGTCAAGGCGGAGGAGAGCCTTTTTTCCAGAGCGTGTGAGTGGGTGTCAGTGAGGCATGGGCGAGGTGATCAGGGCGTGGACAGCGTGTGGCGCCGGGCTGTCGCCTTTCTCGAACAAGGGTGTAGGGCGTTGACTCCACACGGTTTGCGGGCGCGGGGATGGCGCCGGGGGTGGCAAAAATGTCGCCGATAGCTGAAATTTGCGCCGTGGGGGACGGGCGTGCGGCGCCGTGGGTGCGTGAAATCTCGCAGGTGTAACCACGAAAGCTGAAACGGCTTAGGACGGGGACCGGCCATATTGGGCGCGTGCGAGGACGAGGTGGCACAGCGTTTGCTCTGTAGAGCGTCGGTGCTGCTGAGGGCAGCGTAAGGCTCTGTGACGGGGAGTTTTTCTTTTTTGGTGTCTGGTGTCCTGGACAATCCAGGACAAGCCAGGACGGACCAGGACATGCTGGGTCACGGCCTGGAGGTGTGGGAATGGGCGAAGAGAAGACCGGGCTCCGCCTGACGATCACCGAGGCGGCCCGGCTCGTGGGAGTCTCGCCGAAGACCCTCCTTCGTTGGGAGAAGGCGGGCAAGACCCCGAAGCCGAAGCGCGACTGGCGCGGCTGGCGAGTCTATGAGGAGGACGATGTGGCCCAGCTCCAGGCGTTCCACGACCAACTGCGTCGCTGGTGAGGGGGATTCCCTCGCAGCAAGTTCGACCCGGCCCCCGACTACTCGGCAGGAACCTTTCAGAAAGGGGAAAGCGAATGGGCCGTAACGTGTGTGTGTGTGTGGTTGGGCTGCTCGCCGTCGTCGCCACGGGGTGCATGTACACCCCGGAGTGGACGGACATCGACCAGGCGATGACGCGCTACAAGCTCCGGGCGCTCGAGAAGCGCTTCGAGCAGTTCAACGGCACCTACAAGATCGGAATCCCGGACACCCTGAACATCAACGTGCCCGACCACCCCGACCTGAGCGGCACCTACGAGGTGCGCACCGACGGCAACATCACGTTCACCCTGCTCGGCGACGTCTACGCCGAGGGGCTGACGCCGATGCAGCTCGCCGAGGTGCTCGCCAAGCAGCTCGAGCGCTTCGTCAAGAAGGTCGAGGTCTACGTCACAGTAACCGGCATGTACAGCAAGCAGATTTACGTCTTCGACCGCACCCAGACGCAGAACGGCCGCGTCCTCCAGTTCACGGGCGACATGACCGTGCTGGACGTGCTGGGCCAGACGAACGGCTGGAACCGCAACGTGCGTGCGGCGAAGATCCGCCTGATCCGTGACAATCCGGAGAAGCCGGAGATCTACCGCATCCGCGGCGATCGCCTCTGCCGCGGCGACCTGACGACCAATGTGCTCGTCCAGGAAAACGACATGATCTACCTGCCGGCCCACTGGGGCGCTGAGATCGCTTTCGCGGCCGAGCTGGTCGGCCAGCCGTTCAGAGCCCTGGTGCAGGGCCTCGGCTACATGGGCGAGGCGCCGTTCGAGATCGCCCGCGGCCCGCTCGAGCACGAGCGTCGGCGTGATGAGGCCAACGACTAAGCGGGATCTTGACCCTGGATGGGGGCCGCGGCCACGGGTGGCCGCGGCCCACCCCGGCAAACGCGTCCGTGGTTATGGAGTGCGCGCACCATGCCAGCAGCGCCCGACAGGACTCAGCAGTTCGACTTCTACAAGTACCTTCGCATCTTCTGGCGCCGCAAGTGGCTGCTGATCGTCCCCTTGGTCATCTGCATGCCTCTCGCGCTGTTCGGCGCCTGGAAGTACCCCACCGAGTATCGCTCGCGGGCGATCCTCGAGATGCACCAGACCGCGCCTGAGGTGGAGACGAGGGGGCGGCCGGTGAACGTCATGCGCGAGCTGTCCACCGTGAACCAGCGCATGTTCTCGTGGACCGCCATTCGCGACATCGTGCTGAGCCGGAAGGTAGACTTCGGCCGCGAGATCGACCCGGACAACCGCCGGGAGCTCGAGAAGGTCTACAACGACATCAGGCGCCGCACCTACGTGCGGGCCCTTGGCACTCGCCACCTCGAGGTGGCGCACACCAGCCGCGAGCCCGAGCGCAACGCCACCCTCGTCAACGAGCTGGTCAAGAAGTACGTGGGCGAGGACCGCCGCCTGGCCCAGGAGCAGGCCAAGCAGGACGTCGAGTACTACCGCCAGAAGCTCGACGCGGCCAAAGCTGTCCTCACCGAGGTCGATAACCAGCTCCGCGATTTCGCCCAGAACAACCCCTGGCTCCACGACGACATCGGCGAGCTCCACCGCGACCTCAAGGATGCCGAGGCGGAGGAGGAGGCCGTCCAGCAGGAGATCGCCGAGCTGGAGGCCACGCTCGAGGACATCAAGAAGGCGCTGGCCAAGGAAGATCCCGAGATCACCGTGGTCAACGATGTCGAGCCCTCGGAGGAGATCAAGGCACTGCGCCAGCAGGCCCAAGCCGCGGAGGCCTACTTCCGCGAGATCGACGCCAAGTACCGGCCCACCCACAGCCGGTGGCAGGACGCCCGCCGGCGGTACGAGCAGGCAGCCGCCGAGCTCAAAGCGAAGGACCAGGGCGACCTGACCGAGGAGCAGACGGTAGACAACCCCAAGTACGCCGAGCTCCAGCAGAAGGCCTTCATCGTCGAGAAGACCCTCGACAAGCTCAACCGCCGGAAGCTCGACGCCAACAAGAAGGTCAGCGAGCTCTATCTCCTCTACCGCAAGGCCCCGGAGCTGATCACCGAGCGCAAGCGGCTCAACGAGCAGCGAGCCGCGGCGCAGGAGGTCGTAGGCGACCTCGGCAAGCACTACCGTGCTGCCGAGAAGAACCTCCAGCGGCTCATGACAGAGGCCTACAGCACGAAGTTCCGCGTCATGGAGTACGCGCGGGACGATCGCACGCCAGTGAAGAGCACGAAGCTGAAGATCGTGGCTCTGGGCGTGATGGTGGGCCTGATGACTGGCGTGGGCCTCATCGTGCTTATCGAGTACCTCGACCAGACCTTCAAGACGATCGACGATGCCCGCGAGGTGCTCGGCATCCCGGCCCTCGGTGTCATCCCGGCCATCTACACCCCGCGCGACCACAGGCGACGGCTGTGGTTCCGGGTGCTGGCCGTCAGCTCGGCCGTCTTCGTGGTCGGTGTGGCTGTGACGCTGTACCTGGCCGTGCCCGCCGTGCCGGAGATGCTGCGCGAGCACGTCTGGCCGGCGTTCCAGGAAATGATGCAGACCTTCTAGCATCGTCGCGGCCCGCAGCGGCCATCACGGCGGCCCCGCACGCAGCCAGGAAGGCGCGATGTACGAGAAATTCTTCGGCTTCAAAGAGAAGCCCTTCAACCTGACCCCCGATCCCGACTATTTCTTCCTCTCGTCGGTCCATAAGCGGGCCCTCGACTACCTCGTCTACGGCCTGGAGTCGGGGATGGGCTTCATCCAGGTCACCGGCGAGATCGGATCGGGCAAGACGACCCTGATCAAGTGCCTGCTGCGCAACCTCAGCCGCGAGGTCAAGGTCGCCTACATCCTCCACTCCAAGGGCACCTTCCTCCAGCTCCTGCGCATGGTCTGCGAGGATCTGGAGATCGTGGCCGTCGAGACGCGGCTCAGCAAGGAGGCGCTGCTCAGCCGCTTCCGCGAGTACCTGGTCGAGCAGGCGCAACGCCGCAACTCCGTGGTCATCATCATTGACGAGGCGCAGAATCTGACGCTCGAGGTGCTCGAAGAGCTGCGTATGCTCAGCAACTTCGAGACGGAGAAGGCCAAGCTCCTCCAGATCGTGCTCGTGGGCCAGCCGGAGCTGCGGGACCTGCTGCGCCGGCCCGAGCTCGAGCAGCTCCGCCAGCGCATCACCGTCCGCTTCCACCTCTATCCCCTCAACGAGCGGGAGACCCGGAGCTACATTCAGCACCGTCTGCGGGTGGCCGGGTCGAGCGGCCGAGTGCGGTTCACCGCCGGCGCCTGCCGGCTCGTCCACAGCTACGCGCGGGGCCTGCCGCGCCTGATCAATGTGGCGTGCGACGCCACGCTGCTGGCGGGCTTCGTCGAGGAGCGGCGGGTCTTCAACGAGCGCTTCGTGCGCGAGGCGCTCAACGAGCTGGCCGACCGGCCGCCCGACGAGGCCGCCGAGGTGGGCGACAGCCAGCCCGCTCCGCTGCCCGGCCCGCGCGCCTCGCGCGCCCGCATCGCCGTGGTGGCCGCCGCCGTGGGCCTCGTCCTCGGCCTCGCCGGCCTCATCGCACTAGCCCCTGAGGCGCCAGGGAGTGCCTGGAGTCGCCTCGTCAACGCGTTCAGAGTCCAACATCCACGATAGCGGGAGACCCAACGATGTCGAAGATCCAGCGTGCGCTCGAAAAGGCTCAGGCCGCCGAGGAAGAGACCTCGACCGATCTGTCGGAGCCCTCGCGGTCCACGTACGTCGTTCGACCCGTCGAGGGGGGCCAGGTGGACCCCCACATCGTGGCCTACCACCACCCCCACAGCCACCTGACCGAGAGCTTCCGCCGCCTGAAGGCCATGCTCGGCAGCATCGCCGGCGGCACCACCCTGCGCACCGTCACCATCACCTCGGCCGGCAAGGGCGAGGGCAAAAGCACCACCGCGCTGAACCTGGCGGTGACCATGTGCCAGGACTTCGATAAGCGGGTGGCGATCGTGGATGCGGACCTGCGGCGGCCCCGGATCCACCGCCTGCTGGGCATGACCCCGCGGCGCGGGCTGAGCGACGTGCTCGGCGGCGAGTGCCTGCCCGAGGACGTGCTGATCACGAACTCGGTGCCTCGGCTGACCATCATGCCTGGCGGCCACAGCTCGAAGAGCCCCGCCGAGATGCTCGCCTCGCCGAGGATGCGCCAGCTCATCGAGGAGCTCAAGAGCCGCTTCGACTTCATCATCTTCGACACCCCGCCCGTGCTGACCGTGGCCGACGCCATCGTGCTAGGCCCGATGACTGACGGGGTGGTCCTGGTCATCCAGGCAGGCAAGGTGCGCAAGCGGCCCATCCAGCGTGCCACCGAGCTGCTGCACAACTCGAAGATCCTCGGCTTCGTCCTCAACCGCGGTGACCTCGTTCTCTCCCACTACGGCTACCGCTACTACGACCGGGGCTACTACTATTAGAGGGCATTGCCGATTGCCGATTGCCAATTGCCGATAGAGGCCGGAACGTGTTCGCCGGGATCGGGAATCGGCAGTCGGGAATCGGGAATCGGAAATGTCGATCCGCGCTGTCATCTTCGATCTCGACGACACCCTCTACGACTGCACGGGGCTGCTCGTCGAGGCCGCTCGCCTGCGTGCCGCCAAGGCCATGGTGGATGCAGGGCTGCCCTGCACCCCGGGCGAGGCCTACCGCAAGCAGCTCGAGCTCGAGGCACAGCTCGGCCCTCGCGGCAGAGTCTTCGAGCGCCTGGCCGAGCTCTACGGCCTCGGCCCCGACGCCGTCCGCCGCGCGCTCGAGGCCTACAACAGCGACGAGGTGGACGACATCGAGCTCTTCAGCGATGTGGTCCCCACCCTCCACGAGTTGCGCTCCCGCGGCATCGGGGTCTTCCTCGTCACCGACGGCGTCCACCGCCGCCAGGAGCGCAAGATCCAGATCCTCGGCCTGGAGTCCCTGTGCGACGTCATCGTCATCAACGACGCCGAGCGCGGCATGCTCCTCGAGGAGTGCTTCGAGCACCTGCTGCGCGACCACGGGCTCCAGCCCGACGAGGTGCTCGCCGTGGGCGACCGCATCCACCACGAGATCAAGGCGGCCAACGCCCTGGGCATCATCTCCGTGCAGATGCTCCACGGCCGCTACAGCGCCCTCCAGCCGCGGGGCGAGCTCGAAGAGCCTGACTACCGCATCGAGCGCACCGCCCAGGTGCTCGACATCGTGGACGTCCTGCGCCACTACCCCCACAGGCGCTCGCCCCGAGTCGTGGCTGTCGGCGGCGGGACGGGCCTGCCCATCGTGCTCGAGGGCCTCAAGGCATTCAGCCGGGAGCTCACGGCCGTGGTCGCCGTGACCGACAACGGCCGGTCATCGGGCCGCCTGCGGTCCGACCTCGGCGTGCTGCCGCCCGGCGACATCCGCAACTGCCTGGTCGCCCTGTCTGGCTCCGAGCGGCTCCTCCACACCCTCTTCCAGTACCGCTTCGAGGACGGGTCGCTGGAGGGCATGAGCTTCGGCAACCTGCTCATCGCCGCGCTCACGAAGGTCACCGGCAGCTTCGAGCAGGCCGTGCGCGAGGTGGGCCGTGTGCTGGCCATCGAGGGGCGGGTGCTGCCCGCTACCCTGGCGGACACCCACCTGTGCGCGGAGCTGGCCGACGGCTCAGTGGTCCGCACCGAGGTCAACGTCCGCGGCGTCGGCAAGGCGCCGCTCCGCCGGGTCTTCCTCGACGACGGCGAGGTCGAGGCCTTCGAGGAGGCCGTCGAGGCCATCGAGGCCGCCGACCTGATCGTCCTTGGCCCCGGCAGCCTGTACACCAGCGTCATCGCCAATCTCCTGGTGCCCGGCATCGCGCGGGCGATCCGCAAGGCGCGCGCCCGGCGGGTCTACGTCTGCAACGTGATGACCCAGCCGGGCCAGACCGACGGCTACGCCGCGTCCGACCACGTGCGCACCATCCTCGACTACCTCGACGGCGCCCTCGACGCCGTCGTAGTTAACCGCGGACGGCCCTCGGCCGCCATCGTCGGGCGCTACGCTGCCGACGGCGCCGAGCTGGTCCGCATCGACCCCGCACTCTACGAGCTCGGCCCCGAGATCGTTGAGGCCGACCTCGTCGAGAACGGCACCCATCGGCCCGTGCCGTGGGAGAAGCAGGACCTCCTGCGCCACAATCCGCAGGCCGTCGCCAGCGTCCTGGTCCGGCAGATCGGACGCCACGGCGCCTGAAGGAGATCGACCCGGCCCTACGCCCGGCACCACGGGCCCACCCCAGCGTCCCCGGCTCCACCGCGGGGCCTGCGGCTGCGACGGAGCCGCCAGCGGACGCCAGGCACGCCCAGGAGCCCGAGCGTGGGGCACTCCGTACTCCCGGGAAGGACATCGCTATGGACCAGGCGCAACTCGCCGCGGACCACGAGGCCGAGCTGCTCGAGAAGATCGCCTCGCGCCAGGCCGTCGTCGCCATCGTCGGCCTCGGGTATGTCGGCCTCCCGCTGGCCACCGAGCTTGCCCTCGCCGGCTTCCATGTGCGGGGGGTGGACGTGGACCCCGGGCGGATCGAGCAGATCAACAGCGGCAACTCCTACATCGGCGACGTCAACTCCGCCGTCCTCGCCGGCGTCGTCGCCAAGGAGCTCCTCCGCGCCACCACCGATCAGGCCACCCTCGCCGAGGCCGACGCCATCGTCGTCTGCGTCCCCACCCCGCTCCGCAAGACCAAGGACCCCGACGTCTCGTTCATCGTGGACGCCGTCTCGAGGATCAAGACCCACGCCCGCGCCGGCCAGATCGTCATCCTCGAGAGCACCACCTACCCCGGCACGTGCGAGGAGCTGGTGGCGCCCATCCTCGCCGAGACGGGCCTCGACGTAGGCCGCGAGCTGTTCCTCGCCTTCAGCCCCGAGCGGGTGGACCCCGGCAACAAGACCTTCTCGACGCGGAACATCCCGAAGGTCGTCGGCGGGGTCAACGACGCGTCCGCCCGCATCGCCGCCGCCCTCTACGGCCAGGTCATCGAGCGGGTCCATCCCGTCTCGTCCACCAAGGCCGCCGAGATGGTCAAGCTGCTCGAAAACACCTTCCGCAGTGTCAACATCGGCCTCATCAACGAGTTCGCCCTCATCTGCGAGCGCATGGGCGTGGACGTCTGGGAGGTGATCGAGGCCGCCGCCACCAAGCCCTTCGGCTTCATGCCCTTCTTCCCCGGCCCCGGCCTCGGCGGCCACTGCCTGCCCATCGACCCGATCTACCTGAGCTGGAAGGCCAAGCTGCTCGACGTCGAGGCCAGCTTCATCGACCTCGCGGCGAAGGTCAACGCCTCCATGCCGCGGCACGTGGTGGGCCTCGTGGCTGAGGCGCTCAACGACGCGAGCAAGCCGGTGCGCGGCTCCCGCATCCTCGTGCTGGGCGTCGCCTACAAGCGCGACGTCAGCGACACCCGCGAGAGCCCGGCCCTCGACATCATGAAGCTCCTGCTGGAGCGCGGCGCGATCGTCACCTACAGCGACCCCCACGTCCCCGAGCTGCGCTACAACGGCCTCGCCTTCACCACCATGGAGCTCACCCCGGAGACCCTCGCCGCGGCCGACTGTGTCGTCATCGTGGCCCACCACACGGCCTTCGACTACCAGGCCATCGTGGACCACGCCCGGCTGGTCGTAGACACCCGCAACGCCACCCGCGACCGCGCGGGCCGCGCCCGGGTCGTCAAGCTCTGACCTGACGCCAGCGACGGTGCAAGGAGAGCGAGCATGGACAAAGTGATCGTCGGGGTCATCGGCTACGGCTACTGGGGTCCGAACCTCGTTCGCAACTTCCACACCCTGCCCGGCTCCCGCGTGAGCCGCATCGCCGACCTCAGCGAAAGCCGTCGCCGCCACGCGGCCGAGCTCTACAACGGCGCGATCGAGGTCTCCGCCGACCACCGCGAGATCCTCGACGACGAGAGCGTCGAGGCCGTGGTCATCGCCACACCGGTCCGCACGCACTTCCCCCTCGCCAAGGCGGCGCTCGAGGCCGGCAAGCACGTGTTCATCGAGAAGCCCCTTACCGCCTCGGTCGCCGAGGGCGAGGAGCTTGTCGCCCTGGCCGAGGCGCAGGGCCGCGTGCTCATGGTCGGCCACATCTTCGAGTACAACCCCGCCGTCAACAAGCTCAAGGAGCTCGTCCACGCCGGCGAGCTCGGCAAGATAATGTACGTCGCCATGGCACGCCTCAACCTCGGGCTTTTCCAGGAAGACATCAACGTCCTCTGGGACCTCGCGCCCCACGATGTCTCCATCGTCAACTACCTGCTCTGGCGGGAGCCCGAGGCCGTCTGCGCCAACGGCGCCTGCAACATCAATCCCGAGATCGAGGACGTGGCCTTCGTCACCCTCTACTACCCCGACAACGTCATCGCCCACCTGCACCTCTCGTGGCTCGACCCCTGCAAGGTCCGCCGCACCACCATCGTCGGCGACAAGAAGATGGCGGTCTACGACGACATGAGCGCCGCCGAGCCCATCAAGATCTACGAGAAGCGCGTCTCCCGCCAGCCCTACCTCGAGACCTTCGGCGAGTTCCGCCTCCACTACTCGTCCGGCGACATCTTCTCGCCCCGCGTCGAGGCGACCGAGCCGCTGAAGCTCGAGTGCGCCGACTTCCTGGCCGCGATCACCCAGGGCACGAAGCCCCGCAGCGACGGCGCGAGCGGCCTGCGCGTGGTCCGCGCACTCGAGGCCGCACAGACCTCGCTCCGCGAGGCGGGCAGAAAGGTGGCCACCCGATGAGCGACGACGGCGTGCGCATCTACCCGAACG
>CAZDNN010000210.1:0-10103 GCA_964506385.1 uncultured Planctomycetota bacterium | reverse complement strand
CGACGAGGACGATTGAAGACATAAGCCGGTCTACCGCTATCAGGGGCCATACTCACGCGGCTCCCGCCGTCTCTCCGTCCGCCGAGCTCAGCGAGAGCAAGCGCATCGCGCCGAGCAGGATGCCGGTCGGGATGCTGCCGTCCATAGGGCCATCCCGTCACTCGACCCTGATGGTGTGCCGGACCGGCTCGACGGCGGCTGCGGCGGCGTCGAAGAGCGCCTTGGCCCGCTTCTCGGCGCCCTTCCGGATGCGGTCGAGCGCGTCGGCCTCGTCGGGCACCATCCGCTTGTAGCCGGGGATGCGGTGGATGAGATCCTTGATGAGAGGCGTCTCGTACATCTGCTGCGCGCGGACGGCTCGCTCGACCTTCCCGAAGGGCTCGCAAAAGGGGTTGTCGAGGAACGCCGCGGCCAGGTTGATCCCCTTTTCGAGGTCGGCGCGGGCGAACTCCTTGGTCGCCTTGCCCCAGGTGACCTTCGCCGTGTCGCCCTTGGCGCCCTTGACCACGAGGGTCAGGCGGTTGAGCTCGTCGTTGAAGGGAAAGAACTCGATAATCCCCCGCGTGGCCCGCGGGTCCTTGGGGTCGCCGGAGAAGCAGAAGGGGTAGCGGGAGCTCTCGATCTCCACGGCACCGCCCTTGGCCGACAGCACCTTGTGGCCGTCGGTGGCCGTGGCTTTTCCGGCGGTGAGGTCGATGGTTATGGTGCCGATGTCGCCGTTGCAGCCGAGGGCCTTGAGGAAGGCGTAGGCCATGACGAGGTGGCCGTTGTTCCAGGGATGCACACCGTCGGTGCCGGCGACGTGGTAGCTCTTGCCATACTTGGCCTTCGCCTTCGTCATGACGTCCATCATCGGGTCGAAGACGTTGGCGAAGACCACCCCCTCCTCGGTCGCGACCTCGCGGGCGATGTCGCGCAGCTTCGCGAGGGTCTGGTTGTACATCGTCGCCTGCTCGGGGCTTCGGCGGAAGGTATCGGCGTCCACCACGCCCGGCGAGCCGACGACGATGAGGCGGACGCCGGCCTTCTTGAAGGCCTGGACGATGGCTTTCTGGCTGGCGCGGTACCTCTTTCCCTGGTTGTTGGGATCGAAGGGGCGGTAGCCGCCGTCGTTCATCCCGTAGCAGGTCGTCACCACGGTCGGCTTGAAGGGCACGCAGTTGTTGGCCATCTTGCTCTTGAAGCCCCAGGATGTCTCGCCGCCCCATCCGAACTGCATGGCCCGCAGCGCCGCGGCGGGCTGACACATCAGCAGGTAGTCCTCGATGTAGACCGAGTAGAGCTTTTGCTCGGTGATCGAGTCGCCGCAGATCGCCACAAAGTCGCCGTCCTGGAGCTTCGCCCCGCCGGCCGCCGTCGCGATCGCCATCGCCACCAAGACCACCGACCACAGAATGCGTCGCTTCATCGCCCCATTCTCCGAGTAGTGACAGGGACCGGTCGCGGAACGGACAGACAGAGGATCACTCCAGTTCGGGCTTCACGTCCACCCAGCCGCCGTCGGCCTCGCAGGCGCTCTGGTACATGGCGTGGAGGATGGCTTGCGAGCGGCGGCCGTCGCGGCCGTCGCAGACCAGCGGCGCGCCCTCCCGCAGCGCCGCGGCGAAGTTGTCCACGACGTTGAGCCACTCGCTCTCGACCGTCTCGGGCGCCCGGTCGCCCCAGGCGCCGTCAAGATACCAGCGCTCGAGGGGCCTCTCGAAGGGCCCGCCCGCGGCGCGGATGAAGGCCCCCTCGTCGCCGTGGAGCTCGAAGCGGAAGTACCAGGTCGGGTGGGGGTAGCAGGAGGTCGCGTAGAGCTGGAGCACCAGGCCGCTCTCGTAGAGCCAGGTGGCGATGCCGAGGTCCTCGGCGTCGATGTCGTGGTCCTGTGTCCAGATGTCGCAGCGCACCTTTGCCGGGATGCCGAGGCAGAAGGCGAGTTCGTCAAGGTGGTGGATGTTCTGATTGCTCAACACCCCCCCGCCGTCGAGCTCGCGTGTGCCGCGCCAGCCGCCGTTGGACTGGAAGTAGTCCATCTTCCGCAGGATCTTGAGCGTCGCGTCGCCGCTGAGCAGGCGCCCGAAGCGGCCCGCCCCGATGGCCGCCTTGAGCGACAGCGGCCCTGATTCATAGCGGCGGCTGAAGTCCACCGCCAGCATCAGGCTCTTCGCCTCGGCCAGGCGGATCATCCGGTCGCAGGCGGCGACGGTGGCGTCCATCGGCTTGGTGGTGATGACGTGCTTGCCCGCCTCGAGGGCCTGGCAGGCCACCTTCCCGTGGTTCCCGGTCTCGGTGAGGACGAAGACGGCCTCGACCTCGGGCCGGTCGAGCCACTCGCGGATGTCGGTGGTGTAGGGGACCTCGCACTCCTCGCTGGTGCGCTTCGCCCGCTCCTCGACGATGTCGCACACGCCGACGAGCTCGCAGCCGGGGGTCTGCTTGATCATCTTCGAGCGGGCGTGGCCCATGCCCAGGCCGACGACGACGAAGCGCACCGGGTCGTCCTGCCACGGCCGCGTCACGCCCTCGACCTTCTTCTTCGTGTCGAACAGGCCGCCTGGCGCGGCGGTGGGCCACGCCTTTTGGATGACCTCGACGACCCGGCGCGACATCTCGACGTTGTCCACCGAGCGGTCGGGGTTGTGCGTCTCGGCGCTCACGGGGCCTTGGATGCCGGCGTTGTCGCAGATCTGGAGCACCTTGTCATAGGGAATCACGTCGCCGCCGAGCTCGGCCACCGCGCCGCGGGCCTTCACGTGCACGCAGCGGGCGCGCTGGGCCATGCGAATGACGAAGGCCTGCTCGTCGGCCCGCCGCTCATCGCAGTCCCAGGTGTTCGCGCAGTCCCACGCCAGGCCCCAGCTCGCGACGCCGAGCGCGTCGAGGAGCGCGAAGACCTCGTCGGGGGTGACCCCGCAGTTCTCGAAGGCGAGGATGAGGCCCGCCTCCTTCGCACGCTCGGCGAGGGGCATGAACAGGTCGAGCACCTTCTGCTGCTCGTCGGGGCGGATGGCGAACGCTCCGCTCAGCTCGGCGGGCGGCTGCCAGTAGAAGAAGGCGCGCACCAGGCGGCAGTCGAGCGCGTCGGCCGCGCGGATGATGCCTTCGAGCTTCTCGGCCTCGGCCTGCTGCCGCTCGCGGTCGGGCAGATGCACCTTCGCCAGCGACGACTGGAGGCAGCCCACCTGCATCCCGTGCTGGTCGAGCAGTCGCTTGACCTCGGCAAGCTGCTCGGCGCTCAGGCTCTCGAAGGAGCGGCCGAACACGCGGCCCCGCAGATCGCAGTGGCTCAGCCCCCAGGCCCGCAGGTGGGGCAGCGTCTCCGGGAAGTCCAGCGCCAGCTCATCAGTGAAGATCGACGGGAACATGGCCTCTCCTCGCGGCAGAATGCGGACAGCGCCCGTGACGGCGCACGACTCTAGCCGATCCCGCTGCCCTGTCAAGCGCCTTGGCCGGGTGAGGATGTCGGGGGCAGGGAGAGCGCTGCCCGCTACTCCGTGCCATCGGCCGTGTCGGGCGCGGAGGAGGCGCCTTTGGCCTTGGGCGGGACGTAGAGGACGTGCCAGCCGGTGCGGGCCACCAGGTCGGAGGGGATGGTGTAGGCGAGACGCAGCTTGCGGCTGGACCCGACGGGCAGGACGAACTCGTCCCGGATCTCGAGCCGCTCGATGGCGTGGTCGCCCACCTGGATCTTCTTCCACACGCGGGGCCGGAAGAAGCGCCTCTGGCCGTGGAGAGCGACGAAGCGGAGGGTGTCGATGGCCGTGCCGCCCTCTGCGTTGGCCTTCGCCGCATAAGCGTTGACCTCGACGAGCAGCCACCGCTCGCCGCTGGGCGGGAACTCGTCGAGCACGACGTCGGGGAAGAAGACCGCCAGAACCTCGGCCTCGACCAGCCGCGGCGGCGCATCTGGGTCGCGGACCCGCCGGACGTTCGCAGCGTGGATCCAGCCGAGTTCCCCCCCTGCCTTCACCTGGTACCAGCCGACCCGCTTGCCATAGACGGACAGCCGGTCGCCCTTGCGGGCGGTGGCCACCGTCTCCTCGCCGACCTTGACCGCGGCCTCGGCCACGATGACCTCGACCTCGGGCCGCGGCCCGCCCCGCGACAGCCACGCCCACACCCCGCCCGCCGCCGCCGCCAGCACGGCGATGGCGATCAGCGCGGCGATCAGCACACGGCGGTCCACAGGCTACTCCCATCTGCGGGGCCGCTGCATTCTAGCCGCCCCCGCCGACGCCTGTCAAGGAGCGGCGGTCCCTGGGGGAGGCGGTTGCGCTGTCGGCCGCGGGGCGATGCTCTGGCAGGTCAGACCTCCATCTCGACCCGCTGGATGTTGGCGAGAGTGGCCTCGCCGAGGCCGAGCTCGGCAGCGCGGGCGATGTAGCGGGGGTCGTTGTGGCGGGGCTTGAGACCCTTCTCGACCCGCTTGGCGCGGATGATCTCGTCGAGGGTCGCATCCATCGCGACGGGATCGACCGCTGCGAGGACGCCCCCATAGTCCCAACGGGCGTTAGGGCGGAACTGCGGGCCGCCGTCGAACAGGCCGTAGAGGGCGTCGCAGATGCAGACCCGCGTCTTCTTCCTGATCTCCGGCAGGGCATTGAGGTCGGCGATGGCCGAGCAGAAGTCGGCGTGGAACGCTCCTGCGTTGGGCACGGTGCCGAGGTGGTTCTTCATCGCGCCGGTGACGGAGCAGCGCACGTGGCTCTTCATGATGGGCACGTTAACGAGCGCATCGGCCTCGAGGAGCATCTGACAGAGCTTCGTGCCCACCGAGCCGGCCTTCACGCCCTTGCCGTAGCGGCCCTGGGTGCCGTAGATGCGCACTCCCTGGCCGTCGCGGTTCATCGTCAGGCCGGTCGTGCGCAGATCCTTGTCGGAGCGGTCGTAGACCGTGATGTTCGCGGGGTCCACCCCGGCGGCGATGATGCCGCGGGTCACGGCGTGGATCACCTCGGGGTGGGTGGTCGCGCGGCGGAAGAGGCCGTTGAACTTCACGACGACCTTCTCCTTGGGGCTGACGAACGTGGCCCACGCCTTCGCCACGTCGTCCTTGCCCGCGAGCCGCATCACCGCCTGGTCCACCAGCCGCTGCGCGATGGCGGCGTCCACCTGGAAGCCGTCGATGACCTTCTTGGCCTTGTCGCGGCAGATCACCACCGTCGGCCCGCTCGGCGCCGCCCGCGCGAGCCGCCCGCCGACGGCCACCGCCGCGGCCGCCGCCGCGCCACGCGCCAGGAACCCACGCCGATCCACGCCCTTGCGCTCACCCTGTGCCATGGCATTCTCCAGAGCTACGAGTTCCCCGGCCACCCGTGTCCCGCCGATCAGACCACATGGCCGCAGGGGAGTCAAGCGTCCCGCCGCGTTTGACAGCCATGGCGCCACACGGCAGGATGGAGCACCACGCGACCAGCAGATCGAGGGCGATGCGATGAGACATGCACGGGAGTGGCCAAGGACGCGGGCCGCAGGCTGTCTCGTCGTGCTGCTGCTGGCGTCTTGCGGTCGGGCTCTCCCGCCGCCGCGCGAGCGCGTGGTCCAACCCGTGCAGGAGTACTTCCTCGACTTCCGAGGCAAGAGCCCCTTCCGCGCCATCACCCACATCGGCAGCGACTACGGGCCCATGGGCACGGCCGAGTCGCGGCTCGCGTGGCGCGGCGGCCGTATCGAGGCGGCGCTGGGCGAGGGGCAGTGGGTGGGGATGTGGCACAGCCTCGAGGGCCTCGCCCGCGAGCGGGACAGGACGCTCGACTTCGCCCGCTGCTACCCACGCTTCATCCGGCCCGAGGCCCAGCCCCGCTGCGTCGGGGTCGTCGTCCGTGCCCAGGGTACGGGTCCCTTTGAGGTCAACATCAAGTCGGAGGCCGACGAGGTCATCTGGAAGCGGAGGACGCCGCTCGATGCTGCCGATGAGGTGCGCGAGATCGTCTTCGATTGCGACCCCGCTGCCCTGCGGGAGGCCAAGGTGCTGAGCTGGCGGGCCGAGGGCGAGGGCCGCGTGAGCGTGGACTTCATCGGCCTGGCCCTCGAGCCGCCCAGGATGCCCTTCGCGAAGCGCGTCTTCCTGACGTCGTACGCGAAGCTGGCAAGGTGCTATGAGCAGACCGACGGCGTCGTCAAGGACCGCGCTCACGCGCCGCATGGCGCCACCAGCGGCGTGCCTGCCAGCGGGATGTTCTGCCTCGCCACCGCCGCCGCGTGGCGGCTCGGCATCGTGGACCGCGCCTTCGCCGAGCAGACGCTCCACGCGGTGCACGCCACCATCGGGACTCTCCCCAGGGCCGCCGGCCTGCTCCCCCACTTCATCCGCCGGCGCGGCAAGCGCTACGAGCGTTGCCCGGGCTCTGAGTTCAGCACCGTCGATACCAGCCTCTACTACCACGGGATGCTCGTGGCCGCCGAGATGCTTGATGACCGCGCCCTGGTGGACGGGCTGACCCGCGAGATCAAGGCCATCGACTTCGGCCGGCTCCGCAACGCCGACGGCTACGTCCTCCACGGCCTGCGGGGCGATGGCCGCACGCCCATCCCGCACGCCTGGCGCGGCTGGGGCGGCGAGGCGGCGCTCGTGCTCCTGGTCGAGCGCATGGCGGCCGGCGACGCCGCGCGGCTGAAGATGGCCGGCTCGGGCAGGGTGTTCCAGGGCCGCGGCTTCATCGCCGAGGTCCAGAGCCTCTTCTACCCGCACTTCTCCCAGGACCGGCCCGACGCGGTGAGTGGGGTGAACTGGCTGGCGGCCCGCCGCGCGCTCCTTGCCGAGCAGATGGAGGCCCTGCCCCGCGATTCGGCCGCGGCTCGGCTCGGCATTTACGGCCTGTCGGCCGGCGAAGGCCCCCGCGGCGTCGGCTACGTCGCGCAGGGCACCCGCACGCGGGCCAAGGCCGATCTCATCCACCCACACTACTTTCTCATGTCCGCCGCCCTCCGCGAGCCGGGCGAGGTCTATGCCGTGCTGCGGGCGATGGAGCGCCGCGGCCTCTTCCCGCCCTGGGGGATGGTCGAGAACGTCAAGACTGATCTGTCGGAGTACCTCCCCATGCTCGGCTCCCTCAACGCCGCCTTCGAGGCCCTCGCCGCCTACCACCTCTGGGCGAAGGCCGCCGGGCAGCCCGACGCCATCTACGAAGCCGCTCGCCGCTGCCCTCTCCTCGCTGACGCCATCCGCGCCTTCTACCCGCCCGCGACGCCATGACGGCGCCTGCGCGCGCATGGGGAGTCACACCGCGCACACGCCGTCCTTGCAGCGGCGGCGGAAGCGGGCCCGCAGCCAGGCGACGAGCGCGTCGAGGAGGATGAGGACGACGACCCCAAGGCAGACCTTGCCCAGGACGTCACCGTGGCGGGCGTAGAAGGTCACCTCGCTGCGGAGGCTCACGCGGCCGATGGCAACCCCCTCGACGTTCTTGCAGCGGCCCGCTCTGTCCCGCACCATGGTGTGGAGGCTGCCGTCGGGGTTGATGATCGCCGAGATGCCGGTGTTGCAGCAGCGGACGATGCCCGTGCGGAACTCGATGGCGCGGAGGCGGCAGATGGCCAAGTGCTGGTCGAGCTCGTGGCTGCCCTTGAACCAGCCGTCGTTCGAGATGTTGATCAGGTAGTCGGCCCCGCCCCCCTCCCGCACGACGTAGCGGCGCACGAGGTACGGGAACACGTCCTCAAAGCAGATCAGCACGCCGAACCGCGCGCCCGCCACCTCCATCAGATTCAGGCGATTGCCGCCCGAGAAGCCCTTGCCGTAGGGCACCGCCTGCTTGAGGAAGAAGAGCAGCTCGTCGAGGGGGACGTACTCGCCGAAGGGCACGAGGTGGTTCTTGTCGTAGCGGTCCGTCGGCACGAAGCCGCGATCCGGGCGGATCAGGTAGCCGGAGTTGTAGACGAGGCTCTCGTACTGGACCAGCGGCTGGCCCGCTGCGACCTGCTCGCCCTCGGCGACCAGGACGCGGCGGCGGGGCCGGCTGCCCGTCGGGGGGTCGGTGTAGTCGGGCAGTGGATACTCGCGGTCGCCGACGACGATGGCCCCGTCGCTAACCGTGCTCACCGTGCCGTCGGCCTCCGCCTGCACGACACGATCCTCACCGACCTCGGCGTACGCCCCGACCAGGACCGGGCAGCCCATCCGTCTGGCCAGGTCGATCAGCGCCGTGCGGTACGTGGCGACCACAGGGTGGCCGGCCCGGTTCAGCGGGAGCTGCACCATCGACTCCGGCCACACCACCAGGTCGAGGCGCCGCCCGTTGAGATGCTGGGATAGGGTGGACGTCGTGCCCAGGTGTTGCAGGAAGATGTCCTGCACCTGCTGGCGGTTCTTGATCTCCTGGGGGATATTGGCCTGCACGATGCCGACCAGCGGCCCGGGCCGGCTCGTCACACGCGGCAGCCGCCACGCCCCGTAGCCCAGAGTCACCGCCACCAGCACGGCGACGAAGGCGCCCGAGCCCACCAGCCGCAGCCGCGGCCACGACCGCCCCAGCCAAGCCACCACCAGCTCAGTGACGAAGGCGTTCGCCGCCGCCACCAGGAAGCTCAGCGCATAGGCTCCCAGCAGATCACTCACCTGCACGAGCGCGCGGAACGGCACCTGCGAGTGGCCCAGGTAGTACCACGGGATGCCCGTCAGCGCGAAGCTCCGCAGATACTCCGTCCCCACCCACACCACCGGCACCACCACGACGACGGGCACGCGGAACCGGTCCGTCGCCGTCCGCACCAGCCACGCGAAGAGCACGGGATACAGGCCCACGTAGAAGGCGAGCCCCGCGCCGCCAAAGACCGTGACGAGGAACTGCCACGACAGCCCCAGCCCCGCCGCCGCCATGCCGAACAGCACGCTGCCCCACAGCGCCTCCCGCCGGCTCGCCGTCCGCACCACCACGAGCCACGGCACCAGCGCCACCCACGCCAGCGGCCACCACCCCGGCACGGGGAAGCTCAGCCGCAGGAGCACCGCGCTCGCCACGCACGCCGCCTCGATGGCGAGCGCCCTCCGCGTCGCCAGCGCGCGCACCGTGCGCTTCGCCCAGCCGATGAGTCTGCTCAGCACAGCGCCTCGACCTCCTTCGGCCCGAAGTATAGCCGAAGGGCCGTCTCGCGGCAAGGAGGCCGCGGCGCCTGCCGTGTTGGCAATCACGGAGGGCAGCCGCTATGATCGCGCCATGTGGCGAGCGCTGCTCATCCTGACTCTAGGCGTCGCGAATATCACGGCGGCGGAGCTGCCGCGGCCCGATGACCCGGCACGCCTCACCCCGGCCGACCGCCAGGCGATGCTGGCCATCGTGCGCCGCGCCGCCGGCGGCGAGAACGTGGCGTTCGACCCTGAGACGATGCCGGCGAAGCTGGCGCGGGCCACGGGGCGCCCGCTGCTGGTCTCCGCCCATCGCCCGGGGCAGGAGCCGCTGGTCGCCGCCGGGACCGAGGGCACGCTATTCGAGCAGCTCACAGCCGCGGCACGGAAGCTCCGCAAGGGCAGGAAGCTGGGCGACGCGGCAGCCGTCCGCTTCAAGATCGACGTCATCCTCCACATCAGGCCAGCCGCATACCAACAGGGCGGGGGCCTCGGGAACGTCGGGGTGCACGTGCGCACGGCGGAGACAGAGGTCTGGCTCCCGCCAAGCGAGGGCCTCCGCCTCGGGCTCCGCAGGGGCGGCGGGCTCGTCCGCCATGCGCTCGAGCGGCTCGAGAGGTTGGAGCCGAAGCCGAGGACGCGCGGCGAGCTTCTCGTCGAGTGCTTCACGACCGACAGCTTCATCGAGCGGGAGCCGGGCGGCGGCGGCGCGCCGGTGGAGCTCTATCGCGGCATGCCGCTGGTGCGCCGCGTCACGCGACGGAGGCTGCTGGCCGCCGCGGAGGCGGCGGGCGACTGGCTGCTGAGGTCCCAGAAGCCCGACGGCAGCTTCCACTACATCTACAACGCGGCGACGGACGAGGTCGGCAAGGGCTACAGCATTGTCCGCCACGCGGGGGTGGCCTGGAGCCTGGTGCTGGCGCATCGGGCGACGGGCGAGCGGCGCTTCCTGGCGGGCGCCCGCCGCGCGCTCGACTGGCTGCTGGCCCGCGCGCGCGCCCGTGGGGACATGGCCTGGATCGAGGACGGCGGGCGGCGGCCCCTGGGGGCCGCG
>CAZDNN010000209.1:0-10127 GCA_964506385.1 uncultured Planctomycetota bacterium | reverse complement strand
TGGTTGGGGAAGGAGCCGTCGAGGTCGAAGTACAGGGGCACAACCTCGCAGTCGATCCGCTCGAAGAGCGGCGGCACGAGATAGCCGGCCATGCCGTTGCCCGCGTCGATCACGAGCTTCAGGCCGTGGATGTCGCCTGCGAGGCCGGTCAGGTGGTCGAGGTAGTCGGGCAGGACGTCGCGGCGGGTGACCTTCCCCGGCTCGTCGGCGGTGGGGATGTCGGCGTCGCCTGTGGCCAGGGCCTCGATCTGGTTGATGCCGGTGTCGTAGCTCACGGGCTCGGCGCCCTTTTCGCAGAGCTTGATGCCGTTGTACTTCGCCGGGTTGTGGCTCGCGGTGACCATGATGCCGCCGTCGTAGCCGAAGTGGGCGACGGCGAATGTCACCATCGGCGAGGTCACAGCCCCGATGTCGATCACGTCCTTCCCAGCACTGGTCAGCCCATCAATGACAGCTCTTGCGAGGGCAGGCCCCGAGCTGCGCATGTCGCGGCCCACGACGATCACCTTCCCCTTGAAGAAGCGTCCTGCCGCCAGGCCGATGCGCGTGGCGAGTGCCTCGTCGAGCTGGTCGGGATAGAGTCCTCGGATGTCATACGCCTTGAAGATGCCAGCCATCGTCCTCGCCTCCGTCAGTGATTGCAGTTGGAGAAGGCGGCCAGCCGGCAGGCCGCCGCCCCCATTCTACCACACCAGGCGGCGCCCGCACTCGTCGTCAGTTACTTCGCTTCCCCGCGCTACTGCTTCCCACACAACTCCAGCATCGCCTCGCCCATGGCCCTGCCGATGCGGTTGAACCAGATGGCGCTGCCGAGGTAGTGGTAGGGGCGGTCCGAGCCGACCTTCTTCCACTCTTCGAGCCGCTGCTTCCACTCGGGGTACAGCTTCTCGGCCGCCTTGTCCACCAGGACGTCCGTGCGGATCGCCTTCACGTTGCCCTTGAACTCCGGCACGTCGTTCATCGCGAGCTGGGCGTTCTGGACCTTCAGCATTCCGCCCTTGGCTGGCTTCGATCCGTTCTGCCCCAGCGCGCCGATCACGAAAGGCAGCTTCGGCGCTTTCAGGTCCTTCCGCACGTCCTTGATGAAGTGCTTCATGTTCGACGCGTACTCGTCGGGCGCGTAGCCCCACATGTCGTTGAAGCCCTGGAACCAGACGAACCCAGCCAGTTCCAGCTTCTTGCCCTTGAGCGTGGGGAATAGCTCTCCGTAGTTGTCGAAGACGTCCTTGACCTCGCTCATCATGTTGCGGTACGACGAGCCGTAGGGCTTCTTGATGTCCTCCATCGTCGGCAGCGGGTCGTTGCGCTTGCGCTTCTCGTTGTTCCGCTTCACCCTCGCCTGTGCCTGCTCGAGCTCCTTCTGGAGGTTCTCGTCGCTGGGCAGGCCGGCCGAGGGCGGACGGAAGAGCTTGAAGAGCGAGTGGCCGCCCCACGCCGTCTTGATCAGCAGCACCGGCTCGTCGAAGTGATCGCCCATCACCGTGCCGAACTCGAGCTCCACCCCCGTACGCCCTGGGCTGCCGTAGCCGATGGTCAGCCCGCCCTTGCGGCCCAGGTACTTGATGAACACGTCGTCGCGGACGATCCACTTGCCGTCCTTGCGCAGGTGCTTGAACAGGTCTCTCGTCTCGGGCGCTGTCGCCTGGTGCTCGAGCAGCGCATTCTGGGCCTTGCCCTCCATATTCGACTGTCCGGCCAGGATGAAGACCTTCACGGTGCCCTCCGCCGCCGTGCTCCTACGAGAGGCAGCGACCAAAACGACCAGCGCGGCAACGGCCACGACCCACCGCAGCGTGACACGGCGTCGCGACATGGCACACTCTCCTTTCGTCGAGGGGGCGCTCGTACCCACTGAGCATACCGCGGCAGGCACAGCAACGCAAGCGCCGGAAGGAAGCCACGGCTCTCACGCAGCGCGGCCGGAGGGCGGCTGAGGAAGCAGAGCAGGGGGAGAGCCTGGAGCCGCAGATGGACGCGGATGAAGACTGGAGGCTTGCGGCTCGTGCTTCGCAGCTTGAGGCCTGCAGCTTGTAGCTTGTGGCTTCAGACCAGTATCCAGCATCCAGCATCACTCCCGCTCGGGCGTGGGCGGGATGCGGGCGGCGTGGGCGCCGTGGCAGGCGGAGCAGGTCTTGGGCGGCTTGTGGCGGCGGCGGGACTGGGTGTTGGGGCAGGTCTCGAGGTGACAGCCGTTGCAGAGCTCATCGATCTCGTAGCCCTTGAAGATGCGGTCGGGCTTGGCCTCGTTGTTCTCGTCCTCGATGTGGCTGCGGCTGCGGCCGTGGCACGTGACGCAGCCCACGGCCTTTCCGGCGTGCCTGGCGCCCCGCAGCTTGTCCACGATGTCCACGTGGCAGGTGGGGCAGCCGTTGAGGAAGGCAGGCGTGCGGCGGCGCCGTACGCAGGCGCCGGCGAAGGCGGCAATGAGAACGCCGCAGAGGCAGAGGAGGATTGCCGAGCGTCGGTTGCCGATTGCCGATTGGCCAGTCACGAGGAGTGAATCCAGGAGTGGTTGGAGGGTGCTAGACGACAGATGTCCCGGTCCAGTGGTGTTCGAGCCAGTCGTCGGCGTCGGTGGGGCCGAGAGCGAGGCCGCGGAGCGCCTGGCGCTCGTCGGCGGCCAGCGGCCGTGCGGCGGCGCCGAAGTTGGTGCGAACGTGGTCGAGGGTGTGGACGCCGCACAGACAGACGTCCACTCGCTCGTTGGCGACGACGAAGCGGATCATCTTGGCCGCGAGGTCGGCGTCGGTGGCCTCGGGCTCGTCGGCGCGGAGCGCTTTGAAGAGGGAGCCGCGGGCGAAGGGCTTGATGGTCACGATGCCGAGCTTCGCGCGGTCCGCGCGTGGGAAGATCTCCTCGGCGGCGCGGTGGCGGATGTTGTAGGGCATCGAGCAGATATCGAAGTGCTGGCCATACCGGGAGATGGCGTCGCGGTAGATGGCCGGGGAGAAGTGGCTGCCGAAGCCCGTGAACCGTGCTTGGCCTTTGCGCTTGATCTCGTCGAGGGCCTCGATGGCGTAGCTCATGTCCCAGGCCTCTTCGGTCGCCATGCCAGCGAACATGATGTCCACGAAGTCGGTGCGCCAGGCCTTGAGCCGGTCGGCGATGAAGTCGTGGAGCACCGTCTTGTCCTGCTTCGTGCCCTTCATCTTGTGGATGTTGCGGCAGCAGAGGATGGCGTGCTTGCGTGCGCCGAGGTCGTGGAGTGCCTTGCCGGGGACCTCGTGCTCGGCGTAGGGGGTGCAGCCGTCGAAGTAGTTGATGCCCATGTCGAGGCCGAGCTTGACCATGGCCGTCGCCTCGTCCTGGCTGACCCGCCGCATCTTGCCGTCGGCGGCGGGGACGCGGGCATAGGACCACGAGTGGCCGCCGAATCCAACTACGGAGACCTTGAGGCCCGTCTTGCCGAGAGTGCGGCGGGGGACCTCCGGAGGCTTCGGGCCGCCGGCGTGGATGGCGGGCGCACCGATCGCCGCGGCGGCCAGGCCGCCTCCGACCCGCAGGAATCGCCGTCGCGAGAGGTCGCTCATCGTCCGATCCTCCTGGCAACTCACGGATTATAGTGGCAAGGCGGGTGCGAAGTCAACACCCAGGAGGGGCAAGTCCGTTTGACAAGATCGGGCGATGCTGGTATCAATGCTCTTTTCTGGCCGCAAGGCAAGGACTCCATGATCAGGGCTCGACGATGCAGCCGACCGCACAGGACATCCTGGAGCGCATTGACCGGGCTTTGGAATCCGGCGCTCTGGTCGAGCTGCGCACGTTCCTGAGCTCCCTGCACCCCGCGGACATTGCGGAAGTTCTCGGTCGCCTGGAGCCTGGCGAGCGCCAGCAGGTGCTCGACCTGCTCGAGGTCCACGACGAGGCGGAGGTGCTCGAGCACACCGACGACGCGGTGCGCTCGGAGATCGTCTCGTCTATGGCGGACGCGGAGGTCTCGGAGATAGTCGAGGAGATGCCGCCGGAGGAAGCGGCGGACCTGCTGAGCGAGATGCCGGAGGACCGGGCCGAGCACGTCCTCGAGCTGATGGCCGACGAGGAGGCCGGAGAGGTCGAGGACCTGCTCCAGTACCCGCCGGAATCCGCAGGCGGCATCATGGCGCCCGTCCTCGCCAGCGTCCGCGACGATCAGACGGTAGCCGAGCTGCTCGCCCAGATCCGCTCCGACGAGGAGCTCCTCGAGGAGGACATTTACTACATCTACGTCGTGGACGCGCAGGAGCGCGTGCAGGGGATCGTCGAGCTGTGGGATCTGCTCCGCGCGGACCCTGACGCGCCGGTGCGCGAGATCATGGAGACCGTCCGGACCATCCCCGCCGACACGGACCAGGAGGAGGTGGCCGCGCTCTTCGCGAAGTACGACATGGTCTCGGCGCCCGTCGTGGATGACCGCGGGCGCCTGCTTGGCCGCGTGGTCTTCGACGACGTCCACGACGTCATCGAGGAGGAGCAGAGCGAGGATATCTCGAAGTTCGCCGGCACGGACGACGAGGAGCTGGCGAGCATGTCGTCCGTGAACACGGCGCGGCTGCGGCTGCCGTGGCTGCTGATCTGCCTGGCCGGCACGTTCGTCTCCGGCAGCGTGATCCACAGCTTCGGCGGCACCCTCCAGGCGCATTTCATCCTCATGATCTTCGTGCCGGCGGTGATGGCGACGGCGGGGAACAGCGGGCTCCAGACCGCGACGATGACCATCCGCAGCATGGCGACGGGCCAGGTCGAGCGGGTCGGCGCCGCGGCGATCATCCTCAAGCAGATCAAGGCATCCGTCCTCGTGGCCCTGGCGTGCGGCATCGCCGGCGGCGTGGTAGCGACGGTGTGGAGCCACCTGTCGCCCGGAAGCTCGAGCCACGCGCCCACCTCGTTGGGCGCCATCATCGGCGGAGCCATGTTCGCCGCCATTTGTCTCAGTGCGACCCTCGGCGTGCTCGTGCCCATGGCGTTCCGCAGGATCGGCATCGACCCTGCGGTCGCCTCAGGCCCGCTGATCACCACGTCCAGCGATATTTTCAGCCTCATGGTCTACCTCGGCGTATCCACCGCTCTGCTATTGTAGACCCCACACACAAGCCCTGACGAGGAGAAGCCCGAATGAGCAGGAAGTACACCGTCGCCGTCGTCGGCGTCGGCGCCGTCGGCACCGAGATGCTCAGGGTGCTCGCCGAGCGCGAGTTCCCCGCAGAGCGCATCCGCGTGCTCGCCAGCCGCGAGCGGGACCAGGAGATCGCCGGCCGCGTCCACCACGTCGAGGCCACCACCGAAGAGTCCTTCGACGGCGTAGACATCGCGCTCTTCGCCGGCACCGAGGGCGCCAGGGGCGCGTCCCAGCTCTATGGCTGGGCCGCCGTCGCACGCGGCGCCATCGTCATCGACAACGGCGACGACTTCCGCATGGACCCCCGCGTCCCCCTCGTCATCCCCGAGGTCAACCCCGAGCACCTCCGCCAGCACAAGGGCTTCGTCTCCAACCCCAACTGCTCGACCATCCAGATGATCGTCGCCCTCGCCCCCCTCCATCGCGCGGCCACGATCAAACGCATCGTCGCGTGCAGCTACCAGGCCGTCAGCGGCACGGGCCGCGACGCCATCGCCGAGCTTCAGGCGCAGGTGGACGCCATCCACGAGGGCCGCGAGCCCGTGGCCCAGGTCTACCCTCATCAGATCGCCTTCAACTGCATCCCCCACATCGGGAGCGTGAAGGACGAGATGCCGGGCTACACCTCCGAAGAGCTCAAGATGCGGCGGGAGACCCGCAAGATCCTCGGCGACCCCGACATCGCCGTCACGGCCACCTGCGTCCGCGTCCCCGTCTTCAACGGCCACGCCGAGGCCATCAACGTCCAGTTCGACCGCCCCATCACCGCCGACGAGGCCCGCGAGATCCTCCGCGGCGCCGACGGCATCGAGGTCATGGACGACATGTCCAGCAACCTCTATCCCACCCAGCTCCAGGCATCGGGCCGCGACCCCGTCTACGTCGGCCGCATCCGCGAGGACACCTCGGCGCCCAACTGCCTCGACCTCTGGGTCGTCGCCGACAACATCCGCAAAGGCGCCGCCCTCAACGCCGTCCAGATCGCCGAGACCATGATCGCCATGGAGCTCCTCTGAGAAGGGGCGACTGGCGAGGTCCGAGGGGTAAGTGGCTCCGGTCATAGCGCCGCTCTCACAGCCGCGCTGCGGCTTTCCTCAACGTGCTCGGAGATCGAGGTGGAGGACCGATGCGCCGACTGCGGCGGGGGGCCGGCGAAGTGCCCGGAGGAATACGCCGGCGAGTAGCTGTCGCGAGAACAGCACGCCATCGTTCACCTAATCGTTCACGCCATCAAGGGTCCTGGATGCTGGATGCTCGTGGCTCGCAGCTTCTGCTGACCGCTGACGGCTGACCGCTGCTCGCTGGATGCCGCGTCAGCGGTGGGGGCGGTGGATGCGGATGTAGCGGAAGGGGACCTCGAGGCTGAGGAGGGCCATGGCGGTGGTGTAGACGCGGCCACCCTGCTTGCCCCAGCGGTACTTCGCGGGGTCCCAGCTCCCTCGGATGTAGCGGCCGCGGGGGCCGTGCTTCTGGCGGACCATGGCGGTGCGGATGGGGTCGTAGTAGCTGTGGCGCCAGAGATGCCAGTGCTCCTCGCCGGCCTGGTACATGGCGAGGGCGGAGTAGTAGGTGTAGTAGAGGTTGCGGGTGAGCTCTTTGGAGGCGCCGCCGTAGATGGCCCGGCCGTCGTTGGTCTCCTTGGTGAGGAGAGTGGTTGCGGCGGCGTTGATGTCGTCGTGGAAGGTGCCGTTCTCGTCGGTGAAGATGCGGCAGAGCATGCCGACGGAGGTGACGGCGAGTGAGCCGGCGTTGGGGGCGCTGACGATGTAGGCGCTGGTGCCGTAGTTGCGGGCGGCGTTGCGGAGGAAGGTGCGGAAGCGCTCGTTGGCCTCGGGCGGGACGTCGAGGGTCTCGGCGCACTGGGCGGACTTGATGGCCATGACCTGCCATCCGGTGACGGACATGTCGCCCTCGCCGCGTGGGACGGCGCCGCCGTAGCGGAAGCCGCCGTGGTCGGGCTGGGTGCGGCAGATGTAGTGGACGGCCTTCTGGGCCATGGGCTTGAGGCGGCTGTCGGCGGTCATGGCGTAGGCCTCGGCGACGGCCATGGTGGCGATGCCCTGCTCGTAGAAGGTCTGCCAGGGGAAGCTGCCGTCGGGGCGCTGGTGGCTGGAGAGCCAGCGGAGGCCGCGGCGGACCGTCTCCTTGAAGACGCCCCGCTGGGTGGTGTAGCCCGCGCCGTGGAAGGCCAGGAGGGCGAGGCCGGTCATCCCGACGTTGTAGGGCTTGGCGCCGCCCCAGGTCTGCGCGTTCCAGCTCCCGTCCTTGCTCTGCGCCTTCGCGAGCCAGACGAGGCCGAGGTAGATCTCGGTGACGCCGGGGACGTCGCTGGTGCCGTCGGGATGGCCGCGGCGGGTCCCGCGGGTCAGGTCGTAGAGCTTGTCGCGGCCCTTGAGGAGGGTGCGCTTGCGGCGCGGGTCGGCGTTGGGGACCTCGATGACGGCGATCTCGGGCGGCAGGAGCTCGAGGACCGGCTGGAGGTCGATGTCGTCGAAGGGGATCTTCGGAGGGTCCTCGAGGAACTTCGTCTCGATCTTGGGGTCCGGGTGGCCGAGCTTGAGGTCGGGGGTGAGCGCCTCGGGCTCGATGTCGGGCGGCTCGGGGGGGGTAACGAGGTCGGGCGGCTTGACGTCCGCGTCCCTCTCGCGCCAGATGGGGACGATGGGGATGCTGTCCCAGGTCGGATCGACGGTCCTCATGTCGATGGGCCATCGCCACATGACGAGGAGGGCGAGGGCGTGGACGAGGAAGGAGATGGCCCACCAGGGGACGCGGCGGGCCTGCTCGTCGATGAAGTCGAGGACGGGACGCTCGCGGAGGACGTAGCGGTCGAGGTCCTCGGACGACGTGGCGGCGTAGGAATCAACGCCCATGGCTCAACCCCCTTATACAGGTGGAGAGCCCGTCCTGACGCCACGTGTATAGCTGGAAAGGGGGGGCATAGGTTCAAAGGAGTTTGCAGGGAGGGGAAGTCGCAGTGTGGAAAGAGTCCTCCCGCGGGTGGATGGCCCGCGGGAGGGAATGGGGTCAGCGCTTGTAGACGGGCAGGAAGCGGTAGTAGACCTCGAGGCTCAGGATCGCCATCGCCGTGGAGTAGACGCGGCCGGCGCCGTGCTTGCCCCATTTGGACTTCTGAGGGTCCCAACTGCCCCGGACGTACTTCCCGTTCTCGGTGACCTTCGAGATCTGGAGCTTGACCAGCTTATCTCGAAACATGCTGTTCCAGTTCGCCCAGATCTCGCCGCCGACCTGGAACTGTGCAAGGCACGAGTAGTAGGTGTAGTAGAGGTCGGTGGCGAGTTGGCCGCTGCGGCCGCCTGGGACGGGCTTGCCGTCCTTCATCTCCTGGCTGAGGAGGTACTGGGAGGCCATGCGGATCTCGTCCTCATACTCCTCTCCGCCCAGGAAGATGCGGCAGAGGAGGCCGATGGCAGTCACCGCGTTGGAGCCGCCGCCCTTGCCGCTGACGATGTACGCGCTGCGGCCGTACTCACGCCACGAGTTCTTCAGGAACGTTCGCGCGCGCGCGACGGCCTGCTCGGGTACCTTGAGCTCGGCGCAGATGCCCGACTTGATGGCCATGATCTGCCAGCCGGTCACCGACATGTCGCCCTCGCCCTTCGGCACGGCGCCGCCGTAGCGGAAGCCGCCGTGGTCCGGCTGGGTCTTGACGATGAAGTTGATGGCATTCTGTGCCATGCGTCCGAGGGCGGGGTTGCGGCTCAGGCCGTAGGCCTCGCTGACGGCCATCCCTGCGATGCCCATCTCGTAGAAGGTCTGATAGGGGAATCGCCCGTCGGGCTTCTGGTTGGCCTTCAGCCAGGCCAGGCCGCGGCGAACGGTGGTCTTGAACGGCCCCTTCTGGTCGGTGTATCCGGCGCCGAGGAAGCACAGCAGCGCGAGCCCCGTCATCCCGACCGAGTAGTTGGCCCGGCCCCCCCAGTTCTTCGCGTTCCAGCTCCCGTCCTTCTCCTGGGCTCTCGCGAGCCACTTGAGGCCGGCCATGACGGCGCTCTCGGCATGGGCGTTGGTCCCGCCGCGCCCGCCCCGTGCCGCCGCCCTGCCGCGGGACGTGCGGCCCGAGTAGATCCCGCGGTTCAGCCGGTTCGTGTTGCTCTCCACCGCGAAGACAGGCGTCGCCGACGGCGGGTCGATGCTCGGCACAGGCCGCTCGACGTCCTTCACCATATCCTCTTCGGGTGGCAGATCGAGGTCGGGGCCTGGGTCATCGAGGGTCGGCGGCTCAGGGGAGATCGGGATGTCCTCGATGGGGACCTCGATGTCCTCCTCGATGTCGGGCTCCTCGAACTCCTCTTCCTCGATCTCCGTCAGATCCTGTTCCGCGACCAGATCGACCTCGATGGGCTGGAAGCTCTCGAGGTCCGCCATCGCGCGGTACGGCCACTTCCAGAGGATCAGCAGCACCAGCACGTGGACGAGCAGCGAGATCATCCACCACGGAGCCCGCCGAAGCTGCTCCATGAGGAATTCTCTGAACGGGCTCTCCTTCTCCACGTACTGGTCCAGCTCGTCCTCGAGGCCCGGATCCTCGAAGTCTGGCACGAGATCGTCACTCATGGCCCACACTCCTGCTGTGAGTAGGCCGCAGCCTGCTCTCTGGCGCCTTCATTATACTGCGCCGGAACCTGGTAGATCAAGCGAACTTGCGACCGTCGGTCCAGCCCTGATCCACAGGGCGATGCCAGGCACGCCATCGTTCACCTGACCGTATGAAGGAGTCATGCCAGGGCGAGACTCTGGCGAAGCGGCCCTTGCCCAGGCCACAGGTGGCCCCTATAATGCTCGTAACTACTCGGCCTGCTGAAGTGCGGCCGAGTCGCCGCAGGCGATTGGCACGCTTTTTGACACGTCCGAGAGGTGAGGGCGAGGCAGAAAGAAGGTCTCCGGCACCGCCTTTGCCTGGCGAGCTGGCCATATGAGGAAGCCAAGGCCTGCGGCCCCCTGGAGCAGGCTTTCCTGCCTCGCCCTCTGAGAGAAAGACAGCGTGCAAAAAGGCGTGCCAATTGTCTGC
>CAZDNN010000208.1:9290-10141 GCA_964506385.1 uncultured Planctomycetota bacterium | reverse complement strand
CTCCGCCACCTTGCCATCGAGCAGCCGCTCGAGCGTGCAGGCGAAGAACCCCGCCTCAGGGAGGCCGAAGCTGACCGCAGCAGCAGCAGCAGGCCCTTCGCCCGAGGCCACCTCGCGCCCCCAGAAGTCCACGACCCGCCAGCGAATCGCCTCGCCCGGCCCGCTGGCACGCAGCTCGACGGTCTCGCCCGGCTCGTAGACGTTGCCCAGACGCTTGTCGAGCACCTCGACCTTCAGGGCCGCCTCCGGCTTCCGGGGCCGCACGAGCTCCAGGCCGTCAATCCACAGGCGGCCCTTGCCGCGGAACCCCCGCTTGGGCCGGTCGGCGAGGATGCCGTAGAGCGTGCAAGGATAGTCGAGCCTGCGGTTGCCGTCGCCGCCCCACCAGCCGCCGCCGGTCTCGAACGCAGCGGCCACGTACTGCCAGTCGTCGGAGCCCAGGCGCCCGAGGTCCACCTGGTGGGTCTCGCCCGTCTTGTCGCGGATGCGCAGCCGCAGGGTCGCGCGCGGCTCGCCGCCCCTCACCCAGAGGCCGAGGCCCAGGCCCGGCTTCTCCACCGCGATGGGCCTCCCGAACTCCACGTACTCCAGGTCCTCCTTGCCCGCGAACTCGTACTCGACGCGGAGCGACGCGGCGCCCGCATGGCGCACGGCCTCGTCCAGCCCCAGCGACGCCTTCGCGTTCTGCCCGCCCGCGCTCGCCTTCCAGCCCACCATCCCCCTCTCGAAGTCGTCGAGGAGTTCCACCGCCTCGAACCGCTCGGCCGGCCCTCGGTCGGCCAGCGGCAGCGCCATCGCGCTCCAGCCGGGCGTGACCTTCGAGCGCAGGAGCCCGGGCGTCCCCATGAGCG
>CAZDNN010000208.1:7755-9280 GCA_964506385.1 uncultured Planctomycetota bacterium | reverse complement strand
GCAAGCAGTGACGGAACGAGGGGGACCAGCCAGCGAAGGCGGCCTCTCACGGCTCTCTCCTCACCTGCCCCAGAGCTTGACGAGAAGCCGATACATCTCGGGGTCGAAGTCCTTGAGCTCGGCGCGGACGAAGGGGTAGAAATCGTTGGTGCCGAAGTATGCCTCGGACGATTCGGCGAAGTACTCCGCCGGGTTGTTAAGCGCGTAGTGCCGCACCTTCTTGCCGCTGTGCAGGAGCACCGATTCGTACTTCTTGCTCTTGACCATCCGCTTGTAGGCAGCCTTGATCTCGGCGTTGCCGTGGCCCCCTTCGAGCTCACGGTCGTGGTAGGCGTGCGCCAGCTCGTGAAGGACCATGTTGAACTGGTGCTTGGTCCAGTTGATGAAGTTCCTCGGGCCGCCGATCTCGACGGACTTCGCCTTCTCGGGGTTGAAGCCGTGGCCCTCGAGCCATCCCCGCGACGGATGGTAGCAGGCGCAGGCCACCTTGGGGTTGTCCTCGAGCCAGATGGGCACGCGGCGCAGCTTGGCCAGCGCGCCCTTGGGCACCCTGCGCGCGATCTCGTAGAGGTGCACGCCGAGCAGCTTCACCGCCTCGTCGCCCAGCGCCTTCTTCTCGCCAAGGAGATCCTTGTGGACGTAGACCTTCCAGCCCTCGATGTCCTTCACCGTGTAGTCGGACGTCGGGGGATAGGCCGGCTTGGCGGGTTCGGCGGCTGTGGCGGACAGGCAGAGGACGATCAGCAGGCTCTTCATCTCGGCATCACATCCTTTCTGTTACGGGCGGCTGCTCGATGCGTCGGGCCCTCACGAAGCGGACGAGCAGCGCGACCAGGATCAGGCCACCTCCCACGAATGTGCTCCCGTGCGGCGCCTCGCGGACGGCGAGCCAGACCCACAGTGGAGTGAGGAGCGGCTCGACAAGGGTGATGAGCGCCGCGTCGGTAGCGGGCACGGTGCGCAGGCCCTTGATGAACAGCACGTAGGGCACGCTGAGTTGGATGATACCCATTCCCGCCGCCACGAGCAAGGCCCCCGGCGACACCCGCAGCGACGCCCACGCCAGCGGCACCATGAGCGCGGCGGCGGCGAGGTTGTAGAGGCTCGACAGCGCCACGGGATCGCCACCCTTCATCGACCGCTGGACGAGGGTGAATCCCCCGAGTGCGGCGCCGCTCACCAGACCGTAGACGATGCCCTCCTGCTGCCCCGGCTGCCACGACCACGCGAAGATCGTGACGACACCCGCCAGCCCCAGCGCCAGCGCGGCCACGGTGCGCCGCCCGAGCGCCTCGCCGAAAAGCACCACGGCACCCACTGCGACGAACAGCGGGTATGTGTACTGAAGGAAGATCGCGTTGGCAGCCGTCGTGCCCGCCATGGCGACACAGAAGCCGCCCACCACCACCGCGTAGGCCAGCGCCGCTCCCGCGACCTTCACCGTGCGCGGCCGGCCAATGCGAGGCAGCGCCCACGCCAGCGCCAGCCCACCCGCCGCGCTCCGAAGGCAGCCGATCGCCCACGG
>CAZDNN010000208.1:0-7745 GCA_964506385.1 uncultured Planctomycetota bacterium | reverse complement strand
CGACGTCAAAGGGCACCCGCAGGATCTTGACGAACACCCCGCCCAGGCTCCACATCACACCGGCAGCGAGCACCAGCAGCGGGCCGGGCACGCGCGAAACCCATGCTTCTGGACTCGTCGCGCTGGGCAAGGCTGTCTCCAGGCTCACCGCAGAGGCAGAACGATCGTCTGATCCTCGTCCTCGGCCACGGCGACCTTCCTGGTCACACACGGCGACCCGTCGGGCGGGCAGATCTCGGCATCGTAGGCCCGGCCGCCGGCCAGGAAGAAGGCCACAGGCTCCCCGACCACGGCGTCCGCGACGATGCGGCCAGCCAGCCGCAACGTCAGTCGGGCTCTGACAGGCTGACCGCCTGGCGTGTCAGTGACCTGGAACGTCACCGGCCTTCGCATCGTGTAGAAGGCCGTCACGTCGTCCGCCGTGACATACTTGATCTTCAGATCCCAGACCAGCGGGAACCACGTCTCCGTCCGCGCGAAGGAGGCGGCGTAGATGCGATGCTCGACCTTCGCTGGGTCAGCCTTGCCGGCGATGCCGACGAACCATGTCTTGTCGAACGGGCCGGGCTCCGCCGCGCCCACGAAGCGCCAGCAGCCGTCCCAGACCTCCACCCAACTGTGGTTGCCCTTCCTGTTCACCCACAGCGGCGTGCCGACGAACCGCGCGGGCACACACACGGCGCGGCAGGCGTCGATGAGCAGGATCGACAGGCCGCTGCACGAGGCATAGCCGGCCTCGATCGACTCGTAGGGGCTCTGGTCGGGCTTCGGCCGCTTCTTGGCGTGGTACTTCACCCCGAGCGCTTTGAAGATCGTGGCATTCAGCTTCTGCGCCGCCTCGCCCGGCGTCTTGCAGCCCTTGACGGCGGGCAGGAAGCGCTTGAGGAAGTCGGGCCGCCAGCGGTCCCGTCGCTCGTTGATGCTGGCGTAGGGCAGCACGTGGTTGAGGAACAGCTCGTCGGGCAGGGCCTTGCCCCACGGCACGGCGGCGCGGGTCCTGTAGGCCAGCTCGATGTTCTCGACGAGGAAGTCCCTCGAGAGCGACGTCAGATCGCGAGGCGGCATGTTGGCGATCAGGAATGCAGCGGCCTCGCGATGCTCGGGGCGGACGGTGCGCAGGGCCGCAACCAGTTCCGCGCGGTTCGCGCCCGCCTCGGCGAGCGCCTCGGTCAGGCGCGGGCGGTAGCGCTCGGGGGCGAGCGCGATCGCCTCGGCGCCGTCGTCCGCGGCCAGCGGCCCACCGATACCCAGCAGCAGGAGAAGCACGTTCACGGGATCCTCGCCGCCTTGAAGACGACCTTGTAGGTCTTCCCCTTGTCGAACTTCGTCGGCTTGGGCAGGAGCAGGAAGTTGTCGGTGACAACCGGCTCGAGCTCGGCGCCGGTGATGATCCGGACGTCCTTGACGCGATGCGGGAAGAGGATGACGGGCGGACGGGGGCGGCCCGTATCGCGGTCGGCGGCCAGGGTGAAGGTATAGACGCCGTCCTTCTCGGTGAGCTTCTGCTCCCAGGCGAGGGGACGCGGCGCGAGGCGGGCGTCCCAGGCGGGGTCGCCGTAGAAGGCGACTACGTCGCGGTCCCACAGCAGGCCGAGCGGGTCCTTGCCCTTGAGGCCGTGCTTCGCGGCGAGCTTGCCGAGCAGGCGGCGGTCGCGCTCGAGGGCGTAGCTCTCGAAGTCCACGCGGGCCTTGTCGGGGAAGCGGGTCTCGAGCTGGTAGATGAGGGTCTGGTTGTTGATGTAGAAGGCCTCGGCCAGGGAGTAGCGGCCGGGCTGGCCGATGAACAGGTCCTTGACGCCCCAGCCCATGTAGCCGTACCAGGTGAGCACGGTGTAGCCGAGCATCTGGTAGACGCCGCCCGTCCGCATGAAGGCCAGCGCCATGCAGTCGGGGCCTGGGACCCTCCCCATCAGGCAGTTGCCCACGGGCAGGTAGACCTTGGGGTTCGGCGAGTTGATGTTGTGCACCTGCTTCTGCATGTCGAGGCCGAAGAGCTGGCCGGCCTTGCAGCGGAACTGGCCGTTGCGGTACGAGTAGCCGATCTGCCAGTCGCGGGTGGTCGCGTGGCCGCTGGTGACGAAGAGGTCGGGCTTGAAGTCGTTGAACGTGTCCACGAGGAGCTTCGTGGTGTCCTGCGGCACCTTCTTCTTCTCGGCCTTGCCGCCGGGCAGCTTCTCCCACATGGCGCCCTTCTCGCCCTCGCTGAACCAGCGGCCGGCGTCGAAGACGTCGAGGTTGAGCCCCGTGCCCGCCGCGCCCTTGCGGACGACGAGCGGCTCAGCGTGCTTCGCGATGCGCAGCGCGTCCGCGGCCTCGTAGCCCGTGAGGATGCCCCACAGACAGTCGGTGTAGGGATCGTCGTCGAGCTTCCGCATCAGGCGGTGCACGTCCACGACCAGCCGCACGCCCACGTCCTCGGGCCGCGCGACCACGCAGGCATATCGCGGGAAGTCCCTCGCCAGGGCGGCCCGCGCCTCGTCCACCGACTTCGGGTAGACGATGACCGACGCCTTGTGCTTGGCCCGCAGGGCCTCGACCACGGCCTTCCACCCCGCGTCGGCGAAGGTGGAGCGACTGACGAGGACAGCATAGGAGCCGGTCCCGGCGACCCGCTGAACGCTGGGGGCAGGCTGTTCCTGCCCAGCAACACCCAAACGGCACAGAAGGGCGATGATGACGAGGGAACGCTTCATGGGGGGTCCTTGCATAAGACACATCTCTCACGCCGCCTCGATCACTCATTCTACCGCAACTGCGAGCAAGGCTCCAAGCGGAATGCCGCCCTTGAGAGCAGATGCCGTCCGGAGTAGACTGCACTCATGAGCAGCAGGGCAGGCTACTGTGGACGCTGGGGGGCCGCCCTGGCGGCGATCCTGGCCGCCGGCCAGGCCGCGGCCGAGGACTGGCCGACGTACCAGCACGACGAGCGGCGGAGCGGCGTCACCCGCGAGCGCCTCGACATGCCGTTGCGGCAGCGGTGGGTCTACCGATCTCGCCACGCGCCGCAGCCCGCGTGGCCCGCCCCGGCCAAGACCGACTACTGGCACAGCCTCCCCGAGCTCAGCCCCAGGGTCACCTACGACCGCGCATTCCACGTCGCGGCGGTCGGCGATGCCGTCTACCTCGGCTCGTCCGCCGACGACAAGGTGTACTGCCTCGACGCTGCGACGGGCAGGCTCCGGTGGGCCTTCTTCACCGGCGGCCCCGTCCGCCTCGCCCCCACTGTGCACGGCGGCAGGGTGTACGCGGGGTCCGACGATGGCTGCGTCTACTGCCTGGCGGCGGCCGACGGCAGGCTCCTCTGGACGTATCGCGCCGACGCCGAGGGCCGCTGCGTCATCGGCAACGGCCGCCTCATCGCCGCCTGCCCAGTCAGGACGGGGCTCGTGGCCAACAGCGAGACCGTGTGGCTCTGCGCAGGCCTGTTCCCCAACGAAGGCGTCTACCTGGCGGCCATCGACGCGCGGACGGGCAAGGAGAAATGGAAGCACCGGCTCGACGCGGAATCGCCGCAGGGCTACCTGCTCGCCTCGCCCTCCGTCCTCTACGTGCCGACGGGCCGCACCGCCCCCGTCGCCTTCCGCCGGGCGGAGGGGACGCGCCTCGGCCGCATGAAGGGCACGGGCGGCGCCTACGCACTCCTCGCCTCGGACATGCTCGCCTTCGGCCCGGGCCGGACCGGGCAGATGGACGCGATCGACCCCGCCACCCGCGACCACCTCGTCACCTTCGACGGCCTCCACATGGTGGTGGCGGCCGACCGCGCGTACCTCCAGACCAGCACGAGCCTCAGCGCCTTCGACCGGCCGCGCTACCTGCGGCTGATCAAGGAACGGAAGGCGCTCTCAGGCCGGCAGGCCGCCATCGCCAAGCGTCTCAAGCAGCTCGGCAAGCGGGCCGTCTCGCCCGAGGGCAAGCGGCTCGCCGGCGAGCTCGCGACCATGCGGGCCAGACTGGCCGCGATCGGCAAGGAGCTGCCGACCTGCTTCCTCTGGCGGCAGCCCTGCGCGCAGCGGTATGCGCTGATCCTGGCAGGCGACACGCTCTTCGCCGGCGGCGACGGCGCGGTGACCGCCTGCGCGGCCGCAGACGGCAAGCGGCTCTGGTCGGCGCCCGTCGCTGGGCGCGCCTATGGCCTCGCCGTCGCCAATGGGCGTCTGCTGGCCAGCACCGATCGCGGCACGATCCACTGCTTCGGGAACTAGCCAATGCGCTCGCGGTCATCCCGCCCTGCCTGGTCGCTGCTGGTGATAGCCATCGCTGTGTGGCCGGGGCTCGCCCGCGGCGGCGAGCGGTCCGGCCTCGTGGCCCGGTGGGCCTTCGACCGGGCGCACGTTAACGGTGCGGCGGTCAAGGCCAGCGCGGGGGAACTCGACGGCAGGGTCGTCGGCACGGCACGGCCCGAGCAGGGGCCTGACGCGCTCGCCTTCGACGGCACGACGGCCAGCGTCGTCGTCGCCGAGGGGGCGCCGCCCCGGCAGCTCCCGACGCGGGCCATGACCGCCGCGGCCTGGATCGCCGTGGACAAGCCCATCGAGTGGGGCGGCATCCTCGGCTTCGTCCAGGACAACGGCGGCTTCGAGAAAGGGTGGATCCTCGGCACCCATCGCTCGCAGTTCATCTTCGCCCTTTCCACCAAGGGCGCCAACGACGGCGACGGCAAGCTCACCTATCTCCACTCGACCACCACCTTCGAGCCTGGCCGCTGGTACCACGTGGCTGGCACCTTCGACGGCGCCGTCCAGCGGATCTACGTGAACGGCAAGCTGGAGGCCAGCTCGAAGGCCCAGTCGGGCGACATCCTCTACCCCAAGAGCTCCTTCCTCGAGATCGCCGCCTACCACGACAGCAACGAGCGCCACCGCCTCCCCTGCCGCATCCACGAGGTCGAGCTGTATGCCCGTGCGCTGTCGCCCGACGAAGTCGGGGCCGCGTGCCGCGCCAGGCTCGCACGCTTCCCCCGTCCCCTCGAGCTCGCCGACGGGCCGTACATCCGCCTCCTCGATGCGCACACCGCCCGCCTCACGTTCCGGACCGCTGAGCCGGGCACCGTGGCCGTCTATTACGGCCGGGGCTCGGAGACGCCACGGCGAGCCGTCGGCCTCAAGGAGGGCACCGAGCACGAGGTCCGGCTCGAGGCCCTCGAGCCCGACGCCACCTATCACTACCGCATCCGATGGACGGGCAGGCCGCGAGGCGCCGCCCCCACGCGGACAGCGGTAAGCGGGGCCTTCCAGTTCGACTCGACGACCCGCCCTGCGCCCCACCGCCTCACGGGAGGCCCGTCGCCCTACCCCGCCGACGCGCTGACCCCGCTCTACGAGCGGACGGCGCGGTGGCTCATCGAGACGTCCGGCGTCCGGCGGGGCTTCTGCCTGGTGCTCGGCTGCGGCGACGGGCGGCTGGCCTTCGAGCTGGCGAAGCGGACGGACCTGCGCGTCATCGGCGTCGAGGAGGACGCGCCCAAGGCGGCCGCCGCGCGACAGGCGCTCGATCGCGCGGGCGCCTACGGCGTGCGCGTCGCCGTGCGCTCGGGGCCGCTCTCGGCGCTGCCCAGCCGCTTCGCGAATCTGATCGTCTCCGACCGCACCCTCACCACAGGCGAGCTGCCCCCGTCGGCCGACGAGGTACTGCGGCTCCTGCGCCCCTATGGCGGCGTTGCCTGTCTCGGCCAGCCGGCAAGCTTCGCGAAGCTCGGGAACCCGCTCGATGCCGCCGCGGCGCGACGATGGCTCTCGGCCAAGGAGCCGTGGGAACTGCTTGAGGACGACGGGCTGTGGGTCCTGCTGCGGCGCGGCGCCGTGCCGGGCAGCGGCGAATGGACGCATATGTATGCCGACGCGGGCAACTCGGCGTGCAGCGGCGATCGGCTCGCCCATGGCCCGATGCGGCTCCAGTGGTTCGGCCGCCCCGGCCCGCGCCTGATGATCGACCGCCACCACAGGACGATGGCGCCCCTGGCGAAGGACGGCCGCCTCTTCATCCCCGCCGCCGACCGCATCCTCGCCATCGACGCCTACAACGGCACCCAGCTCTGGGACATGGGCATCACTGGCTCCCAGCGGCTCGCCGCGCCCAAGGACACGAGCTATCTGGCCCTCGCCGATGACCTGCTCTATGTGGCAGCCAGGGATCGCTGCGTGGCGCTGGAGGTCGGCACGGGGCGCATCGCGAAGAGGTTCGCCGCGCCGCAGCTCGTCGAGGGCAAGCATCGCGTATGGGGCTACGTGGCGACGGTGGACAGCCTGCTGCTTGGCAGCGGCAGGAAGGAAGGCGCGTCGCTCACCCGCCAGAGCCGGCACACCGTCAGCATCCAGTACGGCGACCACAAGGACGTCGCCACCAGCGACTATCTCTTCTGCCTCGACCGGCACAGCGGGAAGCGCCTGTGGGACCATCGCTCGGGGGTCATCGTTGACCCGGCCATCGGCATATCGGGCGGCCGCATCTACTTCGTCGAGAGCACCAACCCGAAAGCCGCAGAAGACCCAGACGGCAGGATGAGGCTGAGCGTCTCCCTCGGCCAAGGCTCCCGTCTCGTCGCCCTCGACGCCAGGACGGGCAGGCTGGCGTGGAAGCGGCCCGTTGACCTGCGAGCCATCGAGCACGTGCTCCACCTCGTCGCGGCCAGGGGCACCGTCCTCATCGTCGGATCGAGGAACGAGCACAAGAAGGTGCACTACGACCTCCTCGCCTTCGACGCCGCCTCCGGCCGCCCCCTCTGGCAGCGGAAGCAGAACAACAACCAGAACCAGGGCGGCACCCACGGCGAGCAGGTCCATCATCCCGCCGTCGTCGGCGACGTCGTCCACGCCGAGCCCTTCGCCTACCATCTGCGGACGGGCGAGCCGGTTGCAGGCTGGGCGTTCAACCGCGGCGGCCACGGCTGCGGCACCATCTCGGCCTCCGGCGCCGCCCTCTTCTACCGCGCAGGCAACCCCACCATGTTCGACCTGCGCACCCGTCGGGCCGCGAAGCTCAGCCGCGTCAGCCGTCCGGGCTGCTGGATCAACATCGTGCCCGCCTGCGGCCTCATCCTCATCCCCGAGGCCAGCTCCGGCTGCTCCTGCCCCTACCCGCTCCAGGCCTCCATGGCCTTCATGCCCCAGCCCGCCTCCTCGCAGTGAGTCTGACCCCGGACCTAGCCCGCATTTCTCACCAGGTTTCGCCGCCTGCGGCTCGTGCTCGTCGTCGTCGTCGTCCTCGTCGTCGATTCAGTTCCCGACCATCCGGCAGACGCAACGCGAAGCGCCGCGGGGGTCCGCCTCCTCCGCTCCTCTCTCCCATCGCGTCGCCAGACGGGTCCGGGAGCCAGGGAGGGCGACCCGGCCCTGGTGACGCTTCGCGTCCGCGCCTCTGACCATGGGACAGCCCAACCGACGACGACGACGAGGACGACGACGAGCACGAGTGAAGAAAGGAACCCCAGTATCCCGGGCCAGACTCCCACACCCTGATCGCCTTGCCTTTTGCCGTCGCCCCGGCTACCGTGGCGCAGTCTCGCCGCTTGTCTTCGGAGGATCGCCCATGGCGAACGAGAGCATGATGAAGCTCGCGGACGACTGGGGACACGCCGAGATCGCCCCGCGCGAGAGGATCCCCGCCGGCTCCCGCGGCACGTGGACCCTGGCCTATCGCGCGGGGCCCAACGGCATCGCAGTCGGCGGCAGCCTGCGCATCCTGCCGCCCGCAGCGGGGTTCTGCCGCTGGGAGTTGGGCAAGGTCCCGGCGACCACCGACCAGCC
>CAZDNN010000207.1:0-10142 GCA_964506385.1 uncultured Planctomycetota bacterium | reverse complement strand
GTCCGCGCTGCTGGCAGCCCGGATGGCAAGCACCTGGGAGTTTTGAGATAGTTTCAAAGACGCTTGCGGCGTTGCGCGGAATCCGGTACCCTGCGCCGCGCCTGATCCGCCGTTGGCCACCCTCCGAGCGCTGGAGCGCCGCATGCGCATCGCCTTCTTCGGCACGCCCGAGATCGCCGTGACCTCGCTCGCCGCCCTGCTCGACGCGGGGCACGACCTGGCCTGCGTAGTCACGCAGCCAGACCGGCCGAGCGGGCGGCGCCGCACGCTGACGCCGCCTCCCGTCAAGGTCTTCGCGATCGAGCGGGGGCTGCCTGTCCTCCAGACGGATGCGGTGAACGCCCGGGCGTTCCGCGATGAGCTGGCGGCCCTGGCGCCCGAGGTGATCGTCGTCACCGCCTTCGGCCAGAAGCTCCGGCGCCGGTTGCTGGAGCTGCCGCCGCGCGGCTGCATCAACGTCCACGCGTCACTTCTGCCTCGTCACCGCGGAGCGGCGCCCGTGGCCCACGCCATCCTGGCTGGCGACGCGGAGACGGGCGTGACCATCATGCAAATGGCCGAGCGGATGGATGCCGGCGACATCCTCGCCCAGCAAGCCACCCCCATCGGGCCTCGGGACACGACGGGCTCGCTCACGGAGCGCCTGGCGAGCCTCGGCTCCGAACTCCTCGTCCGCACGCTCCACGCCCTCGCTGCCGGCCGCGTCCAGCCGCGCGCACAAGACGACAGCCAGGCGACAGAGGCTCCTTCCCTGCGGAAGAACGACGGTGCCGTCGACTGGGCGCGGCCCGCCGCCTACCTCGATCGCTTCATCCGGGCCATGACCCCGTGGCCTGGCGCTTTCACCTTCTGGGTTCCCCCCGGCGGCAAGCCGCTTCGCCTGCTGGTGCTCGAGGCTGAGCCCGATCCGGGCGAGCCGGGGGACCCTGGCCGCATCGCCTGCACGGCCGATGGCCGCCTCTCGGTGGAGACGGCCGATGGCCTTCTACACATCCTGCGTGTCCAGCCTGCCGGCAAGCGCGCCATGCCCGTCGCCGACTTCCTCCGCGGTCACCCCCTTCACGTGGGCTGCCACCTCGGCTGGGAGGAGCGGCGCCGCGGGGCCTGATCCGGGCAGAGCGTGGGCGTGGCTATGGAACGGGGGCACGGCTTGTGGCCGTGCCCCCGCAGTCGTAGCACGCAGTCGTCGGGCTAGAACTCCTTGCCGACGCCGATGATGTGGAGGTCGCCGTGGCCGAAGTCGTTCTTGACCTGTTCGCCGTAGTGGATGAGGAGCGCGTAGTCCACCCGCAGGCCGTGGGGCAGGGTCACGCCGAGGCCGAAGGTGGGGCTTCCGTCGTTGATGCCGGTCCGCATGGCGACGCCGATCTCCTCGTTGATGGGGATACGGCGCTCGATGCCCGCGCTGAAGATGTCGTAGTTGACCCGAACGCCCTCTCCCTGGGCGCGGCCGAAGAGGTGCTGGATGCCGATGGTCGTCTTGTCGTCGGGGTGCACCGCGATGCCGACCGTCCAGATGTTGACGTAGTAGTTGTCGTTCTGGCGCAGGTAGGTGGCAGGCGCGACGAGCACCTTGTCGCGGACATAGTCCTTGATGTGGGTGAACTCGCCGCCGACCGACACCTGCTCGATGGGCTGGTAGAGCAGGCCGAGGCGGATGCTGCCGATCTGCGAGTGCCCGCGGCCCTGGGCGGTGCGGGCGCCGCCGGCCTTCAGGCGGACCTCCGAGGGGTCGTAGGGGAAGCCGGCGAAGCCGAAGGCAAGCCGCCCGGGGACCTTGTCGGGCAGGGGGACCTGCACGCCGGAGGCGATGCCGAACTCCTTGGCGTGGATGTAAGTGCTGCCGGCACCAGGGAGGCGCGAGGCGTCCTCGTGCCGCGTGTGGATGCCGAAGAGCATGATCTTCGTGTAGCCGCCGAGCTTCGGCGTGGGGACGACGACCTGGGAGTGGCCGATGTCGAGGTCGGGGCCGTGATCGAAGCTCAGCCGACCGTAGTCGGCGACCACGTCGATGCCCTTGGCGAAGCCGAGCGCCGCGGGGTTATGGGAGTCCACCCCGCCGACGGCCACCGTGGCGAGGCCCATGCCTGCCGCACGGGGGGTCGTGGGGTAGTAGGGCAGGACGAGGTTGAGCCCGCCGCGCGTCGGGCCCGCGGGGTAGGCTGGCGGCGGCGGCGCACCCGCCGTGGCCACGCTGCTGCACACGGTCAGGACCAGCACACAGACCAACCCGTGCCTTCGCACCATGCGAATATCCTCCTTGCCAGGAAACCGGGCCTCCGCCAATCGCACTGCTCTACTGGGTGAGCCGCGCCGGCCGTCACGTGATGACCGGGACGTCCTTCATGGCCTCCTGGATGGCCTCCTCGGGGTATTCGTAGTCCTCGAGTTGGTCGTCGAAGTAGGCCTCGTAGGCGCCGAGGTCGAAGTGGCCGTGGCCGCTGAAGTTGAAGACGATGCACTTGCTCTCGCCCGTTTCGCGGCAGGCGAGGGCCTCGTCGATGGCCGCGCGGATCGCGTGGGAGGTCTCGGGCGCCGGGATGATGCCCTCGGTCCGCGCGAAGAGGACCGCGGCCTCGAACACCTTGTTCTGGTGGTAGGCCACTGGGTCCATGTACCCGCCCTTGACGAGCAGGCTGACGAGGGGGGCCATGCCGTGGTAGCGCAGGCCGCCCGAATGGATCTTCGGGGGCACGAAGCCATGGCCGAGGGTGTGCATCATGAGCAGCGGCGTGGTCTTGGCCGTGTCGCCGAAGTCGTAGCGGTAGTCGCCGCGGGTCATGGTGGGGCAGGCGGTCGGCTCGACGGCGACGAAGCGGATGTCGCGCCGGCCCTGGAACTTGTCAGGGTAGAAGGGGAAGCAGAAGCCGGCGTAGTTGCTGCCGCCGCCGACGCAGCCGATGAGCACGTCGGGCTGCTCGCCGGCCTTCTCGAGCTGGGCCTTGGTTTCGAGGCCGACGACTGTCTGGTGGAGCAGGACGTGGTTGAGGACGCTGCCGAGGGAGTACTTAGTGTCGTCCCGGGTGGCGGCGACCTCGATAGCCTCGCTGATGGCGATGCCCAGGCTGCCAGGGGTGTCGGGGTCGGTGGCGAGGATGGCGCGGCCGGCGTTCGTGGTGTCGGTGGGGCTCGGGAGGATGCTGGCGCCCCAGGTCTGCATCATGAGCTTGCGGTAGGGCTTCTGCTCGTAGCTGACCCTGACCATGAAGACCTGGCACTCGATGTCGAAGAGGTTGCAGGCGAAGCTGAGGGCGCTGCCCCACTGCCCCGCGCCGGTCTCCGTGGCGATGCGGCGGACGCCTTCCTTCTTGTTGTAGTAGGCCTGGGCGACCGCCGTGTTTGGCTTGTGCGAGCCGGGGGGGCTGACGCTCTCGTTCTTGTAGTAGATGCGGGCCGGGGTGTCGAGCGCCTGCTCGAGGCGACGGGCCCGGTGCAGCGGCGTGGGCCGCCAGAGCCTGAGGACGTCGAGCACCTCGCCGGGGATGTCAATCCATGGCTCCATCGAGGCTTCCTGCTCGATGAGGCCCATGGGGAAGATGGGCGCGAGGTCCTCGGGGGCGATGGGCTCGAGCTTGCCCGGATGGAGCGGCGGCGAAGGCGGCTCCGGCAGATCGGGCATGATGTTGTACCACGCCGAGGGGAGTTCCTTCTCGCTCAGGGTGATCTTCAGGTCGTCGGACAAGGCAGGGCCTCCTTACGCAGAAGTGCGGCCTGCCGGCCCATACACACGGGCCGGCATGGGGGAGTAAGTTGCGGTATTCTGCTGACTTCGGGCTCGGAAGTCAAGGGTTTTCCAGTCGCCGCCGCAGCTTTTTCGTCTTGCAATCGCATCGAGGAACGGTATAATCGGTAATCTACGTCGATCCCCGGACCGCCGTGACCCGCAGCAAAGGGGCAGCATGGCCATGCCCGAGACGACCGATCTCCAGGCTCTCCTGATTGAGGGCGCCGCCAATGTCGAGCGGCTCGCCCGCCTCCGCCAGGCACAGGCCGAGTCGCCGGAACAGCGCCGCGCCCTCGAGGGCCTCATCATCGAGCTCATGGAGAACCCTTCCATCGAGGGCCGCGAGCTGGGCGAGCAGGAGGCGGCCTTCCTTGTTGGCGTGGGCCTCTGGGCGCTGGGCAGGATCGAGGAGGCCGTGGCGCACCTCGCCGAGGTCTCCACGCCGGAAGGCGACTACATCCTGGGCCGGTGCTACCTGGATGTCGGCCTGGATCGCCGCGCCGCCGGGGCCTTCGAGCGGGCGCAGAAGGGCAAGGCCACGGTTCGCTATCTCGCGGCGCTCGGCCACGCCGAGGCCATCGCGAAGGATGGCCAGCCGGAAGACGCGCTCAAAGCCCTCCGCGCGCTCGCCAAGAGCCACGGCGACGATCCCGCCGTCCACTACCTCCTCGGCCTGTGCTACGACCTCGTGGGCCGCTACGACGAGGCCATCGCCGCCTACGAGCAAGCCCTCGAGCTCGACCCCGGCTACGACGCGGCCTCCTTCCGCTTGGGGTTCAACTTCGCCCGACGAGGCGATCTCGACCGCGCGCTCGAGCACTACACGGCCATCACCACAGGATCGGTGACCTACTTCAACGCCTTGGTCAACCTCGGCGTCCTCTACGAAGACCGCCGCGAGCACGAGAAGGCCATCGAGTGCTACCGCCGCGTCCTCCGCCTCGACCCCAATCACCAGCGCGCGCGCATGTACCTCAAGGACGCCCACGCCTCGATGGACATGGTCTTCGACGAGGACCGCCAGCGCGAGCTCGAACGCCGCGAGAAGCTCCTCTCCATCCCTGTCACCGACTTCGAGCTCACCGTCCGCGTCCGCAACTGCCTCCAGCGGATGGACATCATCACCGTCGGCGACCTGGTGCGTCACACCGAGGAGGAACTGCTGGCGAGCAAGAACTTCGGTGAGACGTCGCTCCAGGAGATCAAGGAGATGCTCGCCGCGCGGGGCCTGCGCCTGGGCATGGGCCGCGAGGAAGCCGAGGAGGAGGCCCTGGTCGGCGCGCCCGTCAGCCCCGTCCCGATGGGGGTCGCCAACGAGGAGGCCCTCACGACGCCCATCAGCGAGCTTGACCTGTCGCTGCGCAGCCGCAAGTGCATGGAGCGACTCGGCATCAGCACCATCGGCGACCTGTGTGACCACACGGCCGACGAGCTCCTGGCCAGCCGCAACTTCGGCCGCACGTCCCTCGCCGAGGTGACCGAGAAGCTCGCGCGCTACGGCCTCACCCTGCGCGAGCCCGAGCCGGAGGAGGAGGCGGACGACGAGGAGGAGGGGCAGGACGACGAGTTCGACGACGAGCAGGCCCCTGATGACGAGTGATCCCATCCTCGTCCACACCTGTTGCGCCCCGTGTCTGTGTGCCATGCTCGACCCGCTGGCAGAGCGCGGCCAGCCCTTCACCGCCTACTTCTGCAACCCGAACATCCATCCGTTCCTGGAGTTCCGTCGTCGCATCAAGGCACTCCACGTCCTCGCCGACCAGACGCGCATTCCGGCCGTCGTGGATGATGCGTACGGCCTCGAGGCCTTCCTCGACGCCGTCGGTACCCGTCGCGCTCCGCCCGACCGTTGCCGCCTCTGCTACGCCATGCGGCTCGACGCCGCGGCGGCCTACGCCGCTGCCCACGGCTTCCGCATCTTCACCTCCACCCTGCTGGTCAGCCCCATGCAGGGCCGCGATGCGATCTGCGAACTCGGTCACGCCGCCGCCGAGCGGAACGGGGTGGCCTTCGACGACACCGACTGGCGCGACCGCCACGGCCTCGGGCTCGACGAGGCCCGCCGCCGCAGTCTTTACCGCCAGCAGTACTGCGGCTGTATCTTCAGCGAGCACGAACGGTACCGCGACACGAGCAAGCACCTCTACCGCGGCGGCCAGGACGCAGGCGGCGAGAGAGAGAAGCCGGCGGCGGATGGATGAGTGGATGGATGGATGGGTGGATGGGCGGAAGAGAGGATGGTCGATGGAAGGGCTGCTCTCTGCGGCAGCCAGCGCCCAAGATCGGCTCCCCTGCCTCCCAATCCTCCAGCCATCCGCCCATCCGTTCTTCCATCCTACCCACTTCCCCCCCCGTCCGCCTCTCCGGCGGGTCGGTGCTGAGTTGAGGGCCTGATGGCTCGACGCATGAGCAAGGCGAAGAAGCGGCTGATCGGCGGCATCGCGACCGCCGTGCTGGTCGTGGGCATCGCGGTGCCCTTCTCGTGCATCCCTCGCCCGCCCGATGGGACGCGGACGCCGGAGCGGGTCACCGTGCGCGAGGCGTTCCGCCAGGTGGCGGCCCGTCCCGTTCGCGTGCTGCTCGTGAGCAAGCAGCCGACCGCAACGGTCGGCACGACGGCCAGCTACAGCATTCTGTCGGCGGATGGGTCGCAGACGCTGGCCCGGAGCGAGGGGGAGTCGCTGCCTGAGAGCATCGTGCGCGCCACGTCGCGCGGGCTCGACATCGGGGGGGCCGCCCTGCCCCATGCCGCGCTGCGCATCCGGCCCGTGCGAGACGGCGCAGCCATGGTCAACGGGCGGCGCTATCGTGGCGAGCTGCTCGTCCGCCGCGAGAGCGACGGGACCGTCTCGATCATCAACCTGCTGCCCCTCGACAGCTACCTCTACAGCGTGCTTGGGAGCGAGACCTACGCGTCGTGGCCTGACGCTGCGCACGACGCCCAGGCCATCGTGGCCCGGACCTACACCCTGTGGCGGATGATCGACCGCAACGACAAGCACTTTGACGTCCACGCCAGCGTGCAGGATCAGAGCTACCAGGGGGTGGCGAAGGAGACCCCGCGGCTGCGGGCCGCGGTGGACCGCACGGCGGGGGTCGTCCTCCTCTACCAGGCCAAGCTCTTCCGCGCCTACTACCACTCGACCTGCGGCGGGCACACCGAGGCGGTCGAGGACTACTTCCCCGACGCGCCGCTCCTCCCGCTGTCGGGCGTGCGCTGCGACTATTGCCAGGCATCGAAGCACTACCGGTGGCGGCGTGACATCGTGAAGGCCGACGTGGCGAAGGCGCTGCGGGCCGACGGCGTGCCGCTGCATCAGGTCGCGGCCGTCGAGGTGCTGTCGCGGACCAAGTCGGGCCGTGCCGACCTGGTCGCGGTCGAAGACGGCGAGGGCAGGCGGCACCGTGTCGCGGCGGCCAGGTTCCGCCTCGCCATCGGTGCGGCGACCCTGCCGAGCACATGGTTCGAGGTCTACGACCGTGGCGCAAGCATCGAGTTCCGCGGTCGTGGCTGGGGCCACGGCGTGGGCATGTGCCAGTGGGGCGCCCGGGGGATGGCCGAGGCGGGCTACGGGGCCGAGGATATCCTGCGGCACTACTACACTGGCGCGACGCTGGAGCGGCTCTACAATCGCCCGGCGCCGTGAGAGCCAAGCGTGGGATGACTGGGTGGATGGATGATTGGATCGAAGGAAAGAGGGACTGTGACGGCAGGCGCAGGCGTGCGAGGGGTCTGCTTGGCTGCGAGGCTCAGCAGCCCCGGCGCATGGCCGCTCCCACCTTTCCACCCTCCGACTCTCCCCATCCTCCTGCCATCCATGCATTCATCCACCCATCCGTTCATCCAGCCCATTCCGCGAGGCGGATTTGACGCAAAGCCCCATCTTTGCTATTGATAGCACGGACGGCGCGGCTCGAGCCGGCTGGCTGACCACCCGGCACGGCCGCGTGGCGACGCCGGCGTTCATGCCCGTCGGCACGCAGGGCGCCGTGAAGGCCCTGCTGCCGGACCGCCTGGAGGCGGCCGGCGTCCAGATGCTCCTTGGCAACGCGTACCACCTCCATCTGCGGCCCGGTGAGGACGTCGTGGCCCGCCTGGGCGGCCTGCATGCCGTGATGGGCTGGCAGCGGCCGATCCTGACAGACAGCGGCGGCTTCCAGGTCTTCTCCATGGCGACCCTCCGACGGGTGACCGACGACGGCGTGGCGTTCCAGAGCCACATCGACGGCGCCCCGATCGAGATGACCCCCGAGAAGGCGACCGCGATCCAGAACGCCCTGGGCGCCGACGTGATCATGGCATTCGACGAATGCGCGCCCTATCCGTGCGAGCGTGACCGCGCCGAGGTCGCCATGCGCCGCACCGTCTCCTGGGCACGCCGCTGCCAGAATGCCCACGGCCGCGCCGACCAGGCGCTCTTCGCCATCGTCCAGGGCAGCGTGTTCGATGACCTGCGTGTCCAGTGCGCCCAGGCGCTCGTGGACATGGACTTCCCGGGCTACGCCGTCGGCGGCGTGAGTGTAGGCGAGGGCGACGACCTGATGTACCAGGTGCTCGACGTCACCCTGCCGCACCTGCCTGCCGACAAGCCGCGGTATCTGATGGGGGTGGGCACGCCGCTGAACCTGGTGGAGTGCATCGGGCGCGGGGTGGACCTGTTCGATTGCGTGATGCCGACGCGCAACGCCCGCGGCGCCTGCGCGTTCACGGCACGCGGAAAGGTGAGGCTGCGCAACCTGAAGCACCGCGACGAGGCGCGCCCGATCGATGAGACGTGCGGGTGCGTCGCCTGCCGGCGGTACTCGCGCGGGGCCTTGCGGCATCTGTTCATGGCCCGCGAGATGGCGGCGGCGATCCTGGTGTCGATTCATAACGTGACGTTCTACCAGCGTCTCGTGGCCCGTTGCCGCGAGGCGATCGCAGACGGCCGCTACGCAGCGTTCACAGAGGCGTTTGCCCGCCAGTATCTCGAGGAAGAGGCTCGATGACGCACGTGCTGATGACGGCGTGGATGCATCTGGCGCCCATGGCGGCCGCCGCGCCCAAGGCGGCCGACGGCAAGGCGCCAGGCAATCCGCTCACGCAGAGCCTGCTGTTCATCTTCGTCATGTTCTTCATCCTTTACTTCCTGATGATCCGCCCGCAGCGCAAGCGCCAGCGCGAGCGGGCCCAAATGCTCTCGGCCCTGGCCAAGGGCGACCACGTGATCACCACCGGCGGCATCCGAGGGGTCATCACGCTCGTGCGAGACCACGAGGTGGTGGTCAAGGTGGATGACAGTACCAAGCTGACGTTGCTCAAGAGCGGCATCGCCCGCGTGCTCGCCGACAAGGACGCCGCCGCCGATTCCTCCGACAAGTAAGGCCAGGGGCACCAGCGCCCCGGGTCCGACCGAACCCTGGAGATACGACCCATGCCACGTTTCTGGGACCGACTCGTCGATAGCCTGCCCCGCGAGAGCAAGAACCTGGTCTGGCGGGTCCCCCTGGTCGTCGCCGTCATCGTCCTCTCGCTCCTGGTCTTCATCCCCTTCCAGGAGACGCCGTACGCGGTAACCCAGGTTATCGACACGTATGAGAAAGACGCGGTGAAACTCGACAAGCGCGAGATCACGGCCACCGTCCGGGCCGTGGTCCGCACCGACCTGCCCGTCCGGCGCGACGAGCTGACCCTCCCCCAGGGAGCCAGCGTCGCCGAGATGAAGGCCGCCGCTGATGGGACAGGCAGCGAGGTGGTCATCGAGGCCGAGGGCGTCGCCCCCAACGCCTTCCGCACCGAGCTCGAGCGCGCCTTCGCCGCCTACGCCAAGGGCGACAAGTCCAAGCTCATCGCCTCCTACAAGGTCAGCGACCGCAACTACGAGGTCACCAACCGCCTGGTGTGGTTCACCAGCTTCTTCCACTACAAGAACGAGCGGGAGCTGAAGGCGGAGGACTGGAAGCCCTTCGATGGCCGCGCCCGCAAGCGCCGGACCCTCCAGGTGATGGCCGGCGGCCTCAATCTCGGCCTCGATCTCCGCGGCGGCACCGAGCTCCTCTACCGCATCCTCCACCCCGAAGGCAGCAAGGCGGCGGCCAAGGCCGACGAGATCAAGGCCGTCATCCAGCGCCGCGTGGACGCCTATGGCCTCCGCGAGCCCCGCATCCAGGCCCAGGGCGGCGACCGCATCCTCATCCAGCTCCCAGGCCAGGCCACCAGCCAACTCGAAACCATCAAGAGCGTCATCCAGAACATCGGGCACCTCGAGTTCCGCATCGTCGCCGACGCCAAGAGCCAACCCTACCAGGAATGGGACAAGTCGGGCATGACCAAGGACCCGCCCGGCTATACCACATACTCGGTCCGCTCCCTCAAGGAGGGCGAGAACGAGGTGGAGGTCCGCAAGATCCTCGTCAGCAACCGCCCCGAGATGACCGG
>CAZDNN010000206.1:0-10148 GCA_964506385.1 uncultured Planctomycetota bacterium | reverse complement strand
GCGGTCAGGTGTGGTAGTCGGCGTTGATCTCGATGTAGTCTTTGGAGAGGTCGCAGGTCCAGACGGTGGCGGCAGCGTCTCCGAGGCCGAGGTCGTAGCGGAGTGTGATCTCGTCGCCGGCCATGGCGGCTTCGAGTGCCTCGGGCGGGGTGTCGGCGGCGGTGCCGGCTGCGTAGGCGAGGGCGTCGCCGATCCAGAAGCTCGCCTTGGCCTCTTCGAGCTCGGGGCAGGCGTAGCCGGCGGCGGAGACGAAGCGCCCCCAGTTCGGGTCGCCGCTGTGGAGGGCGCATTTGCAGAGCGGGGAGTCCGCGATGGCGCGGCCCACGGCCACCGCCGTCGCCTCGTCGGGCGCGCCCGTCACCTCGATGGCCACCAGCCGCGTCGCCCCCTCGCCGTCCCGCACGATCTTCAGGGCGAGGCTCCGGCACAGCGCGGTGAGCGCCGCCTCGAAGCGCCTGGCCGGCTCGCCTCCTGCCTCGATGGCCGGCGCGTCGGCCGCGCCGCTGGCGAGCAGGAGGCACGTGTCGTTGGTGCTCATGTGCTCGTCGATGCTGATGCGGTTGTAGGTGACGTCGATGGCCCGGCGGAGCATGGCGGCGAGCAGCGACGGCTCGACGGCGGCATCGGCGGTCAGGAACGTCAGGGTGGTGGCCATCCCCGGGGCGATCATCCCGGCGCCCTTGGTCGCGCCGCCGAGGGTCACCGTGCCGCCGCCGACATCGCAGCGGAGGGCGATCTGCTTGGGCACGGTGTCGGTGGTCATGATGGCATGGGCGAAGCGGTCGCCGGCCTCGATGGAGTCGTCGAGCGCCTGGGCGGCGGCCCGGATGCCGGGCGGCAGCTTCTCCATGGGCAGGTAGTGGCCGATGATGCCGGTGGATGCGACGGCGACCTGCTCGGCATCGAGGCCGAGGGCGTCGGCGGCGAGCTCGGCCATCGTCTGGGCGTCGCGCAGGCCCCGTTCGCCGGTGCAGGCATTGGCGTTCCCACTGTTGACCACGGCGGCGCGGAGGCGGCCCCCGGCGAGGGCGGCGCGGGTCCAGTGGACGGGCGCGGCGCAGACGCGGTTGGTCGTGAAGACGGCGGCGGCGTCGCAGCGGCCGGCGTCGCAGGCCAGGAGGGCCAGGTCGTCGGTCTCGGCCTGCTTGATGCCGCAACGGGCCGCGGCGGCGCGGAACCCCGCAGGCGCGGTCACCCCGCCGGCTGTCTCCTGCCAGAGGCTCCCGCCCATCCTGCTCTCCTGCTGCCTCGCACCCGACCCGCATGATGCCGACTTGCGCTGGCCGGGCGTGTTTGTAACATGTCTGCAACGCCAGGGCAACGGGCGCAGCGTCGCAAGCGGCCAGGGGCAATCATGTTAGCCCCATGGCGTGGCGTTGTCAATCGCAGCGGCGCCGCCTGCCGGAGCCAATTTGTGCTTGACTTTCCCGGCCGGGGGGCTATAATCGCCTCGGTCGACGTGTGGCCCGAGGCGTAAATCACAGGAGGCCCTAGGCATGAGTCTTGCCGGCAAGATCTTCTCAGTCCTGGCTATGATCCTCGCCATCTTCTACGTCGGGATCACCGTCGCACTCGTCTCCGTCGAGGAGAACTACCGCCAGCAGCTCGTCAACGTCAAGGAAACCCACCGCGTCGAACTCGCCAACCAAAAGCAGGCCTACGACGATCTCAACGACGAGTACAAGGCCCTCAAGGCCGAATTCGAGCGCATCGCCAAAGAGAACGGCGTTCTCACCGGCGAGGTGAACACCCTCCGCGAGGACTGGGCGCAGGCCGTCGCCCTCAACCGGATCCAGCAGAACGTCATCGCCGACCAGGACGTCGAGATCAAGCGCCTGAGCGACCAGGTCGATAGCTACCGCACGATCTTCATCGACAAGAGCAAAGAAAACGATCGCCTGGGCGAGAAAATCGCCCAGCTCGAGGACACGATCCAGAAGCTGACGGTGGCCCGCGACGGCTTCCAGGACCGCCTGACCGCCGCCGAGAAGACCCGCGACAACGCCCTGACGGAAATCGAGAAGCTCACCGAGGACATCAATCACTACGGCGGCCTGCTCGCCAAGCTGCGCGACACCCGGCCCGACATCTACGGCGATCTGATCAAAGGCGAGGTCATCGAGCCCAAGAAGGCCATCCGCGGCAAGGTCACCGCCGTGGACAAGAAGCTCGGCCTCGTCGTCATCAACGCCGGCCAGCGCCACGACGTCCGCAAGGGCTACTCCTTCATCGTCTTCCGCGGCGACCAGTACGTTGGGAAGGTCGTCGTCGATGAGGTCTTCCCCGACGTCTCCGCTGCCCACTACAGCCGCCTCGACATGCGGGGTGACGTCGAGGTGGGCGACGATGTGACCACGAAGCTGGTCGTCGATTTCTAAGCCGTTCGGCCACCCCACGGAGACCGCGCCATGGCACGCGTCAGGCCCCGCTCCAACATCTATGCCCTCCTGCCCATCCTCGCCTGCCTGATCATGGGAGCCGGCATCTTCGCCACGTGGCAGCGCGTCCAGAAGTACCGCGACCCCAACGACCCTGAGCCGACCGTCAAGCTCACGACCGCCATCCCCCGATACGCCAAGCCCGAACAGCCCAAGGCCGAGGAGCCCATCATCGAGGAGCCGACGGTCCCCGGTGAGGTCGCTCCCGTGGCCCCGGACGAGGGCGAGGGCATTGCCCCTGCCGAGGGTGGGGAGGGCCTGGCCCCGGCTGAGGGCGGCGAGGGAGACGTGGCACCCGTCCCGGCCCCCGCCGAGGAAGGCGCACCTGCACCCGCTGAGGACAAGCCGGAGGAGAAGGAGGAAGAGAGGTAGGGCGGCTCCCCTCGCCTGCTGCGCCTGCCCGCCCATTGCTCCCACCCCCTTGACCGTCCGGTCGCAACTAAGGGCGCGGCGTCCATGCTGCAACTGCTCGACCGCTTTTGGAGCCTGTTCTCCCAGGACATGGGCATCGACCTGGGCACCGCCAACACCCTGGTCTGCCTCAAGGGCAAGGGCATCGTCCTCAACGAGCCCTCTGTCGTCGCCGTCAAGAAGGGCACCAACAAGGTCCTCCTCGACGGACAGGCCGTCGGCAACATGGCCAAAGCCATGCTCGGCCGCACCCCAGGCAACATCGAGGCCATCCGCCCGATGAAGGACGGGGTGATCGCCAACTTCGATATCACCGAGAAGATGCTCCGCTACTTCATCAACAAAGTCCACGGCCGCCGATGGGGCTACCGCCCCCGCCTCGTCGTCTCAGTCCCCACAGGCATCACCGACGTAGAGAAGCGCGCCGTCTTCGGCTCCGCCGAGCGCGCAGGCGCCCGCAAGGTCTTCCTCATCGACGAGCCCAAGGCCGCCGGCATCGGCGCCGGAATGCCCATCACCGAGCCCACTGGCAACATGATCGTGGACATAGGGGGCGGCACCACCGAGGTCGCCGTCATCTCGCTCGGCGGCGTCGTCACCAAGCAGAGCATCCGCGTCGCCGGAGACAAGATGGACGATGCCATCGTCCACCACATGAAGCGCACCTACAACATGGACATCGGCCCCCGCATGGCCGAGAACACCAAGATCGAGATCGGCTCCGCGCACCCCCTCGACGAAGAGCTCACCATGGAGGCCAAAGGCCGCGACTTCATCACCGGCCTCCCCCGACGCGAGATCATCTCCTCCGAGGAAATCCGAGAGGCACTCCGCGAGCCCATCGCCTCCATCGTCGAGGCCATCCGACTCACCCTCGAGCAGACCCCCCCCGAGCTCAGCGCCGACATCTTCGACCGCGGCATGGTCATCGCGGGCGGCGGCGCACTGCTCCGCAGCATCGACAAAGCCATCGCGCGCGAGACCGGCCTCCAGGTCACCATCGCCGACGACCCCATCACCTGCGTCGCTCGCGGCACAGGCACCGTCCTCGAAGACCTCTCCCGCATGGCCGGCGTCCTCGAAAGCAGCGACAGCGACTACTAGGGAATCGCCGATTCGCGATTGCCGATTGACTGAGGACAGGGCATCTGTCCCCGGAGCCAATCGGCAATCGGCAATCGAAAACGTCATGGCTCTTCCCATCAGCCCTGCCACGCGGAACCGCGTTTTCGCCATCGCCATAGTCGCCTTCTGCGCCGTATGCGTCGCCGCCCCGCGGCCCTGGCACGGCGGCCTCCGCGCCTTTGCCGTCGCCGCCGCCAGGCCACCCCTCGTCCTCCTCGCTGCCGCCCATGACGGCCTGCGCAGGGGCATCGACCGCGCCAGGTCCCTCTGGGGCGCCGCCGACGAGATCGAGCGCCTCCGCGACGAAAACCGCGCCCTCCGCCAGGCCCTCGCACGCCAGGTCGAGGAGACCCGGCGCACCCAGGCCCAGCTCCGCAGCCTCGAGGGCTTCCAGGCCTACCGCGCCACCCGGCCCGTCCGCACCCTCTCCGTCATCCCCGCCCATGTCCTCGCCGCCGACCCGTCGCCCTGGCGCCACCACCTCGTCGTCGACCGCGGCGCCGCCGACGGTGTCCGACTCGGCGCCGCCGCGGTCCGCGGGGGGGCCATCGTCGGCACCGTCACCGACCTCCACCCCCGCGCCGCCACCGTCCGGCTGCTGACCGACAGCCGCGGCGGCCTTACCGTCCGCATTGCCCGCAGCGGCGACGTCGGCTTCCTCCAGGGCACAGGTGACCGCCGCACCCTGCTCCAGCTCAAGTGGGTCACCATCCGCCGCCCCCAGGAGGGCGACACCCTCATCACCGCCGAGCTGGACCCCCGGATTCCCCCAGGCCTCGTCGCCGGCCACGTCGTCGAGGTCGCCAAGGCCGTCCGTCCCATCGTCTATGATGCTCGGGTGCGCCCCGTCGTCCCCGTCGGCCACCTCACTGACCTCCTCCTCGTCAGTTACACCCCGGATGACGTAGAGGACCTGCTCGGGGCAGAACGCCGCGACGGCGAGTAGCGCCTGCCCGGCCCCAGGCCACGGGCTGCCAGGGCTCATCATCGGTCACCCCCTCGCCAGGAAAGCAGCCATGATCCGCACGCTGCGAACCGTGAGACTCAAGAGCGGCGAGCGCCTGCGCGTGGCCGCCATCACCGCCCCGGCAGGGCGCTATGCCCGAGCCATCCGCAGGTTCCTGGACCATAAGGGCGAGCCCTGGCTCACCCACGTCGAGCGTGCCAACCGCGATGACGTGGACGACCTGCGGACCATCTACTACGTCGGCCTGCTCGAGCGCCGCATCGTCGGCAATGTCATGATCGTCGGCGACGGCCGCGCCGGCATCCTCGGCCACGTCTTCACCGACCCCGCCCAGCGCCGCAAGGGGATCTGCACCCACCTGATGGCCGCAGCGGTCGAGGACTTCCGAGCCAGTGGGGCCCTCGCCATGAGCCTCGGCACGGGCTACGATTCGCCTCCGTACCACATCTATGCTGCCTTCGGCTTCCAGGGCGTCGAGCCAGGGAACGGCCACATGCTCTTCGAGAGCCAGCCCGGCAGCCTCGACCGCTACTTCGCCCCCGCCCGCACGCGGGTGGCCGAGATCCGCTGGGAGCATTGGGCCGGCCTCTCGCTCCTCTACATGCTCCCCGAGGCCGACGTCCTCCGCAGCCACGCCTACGGAGTGATCGGCCCGGTTGGCTTCGAAGGCGGCTTCCTGCGCTTCCAGACCATGCGCGAGCGGCTCGACGCCCGCGCCAGAGTGCTCGTGACCGCGGCCGGCTCCGTCGTCGGCGTCGCCCTGTGCCAGCGTGACGAGCACTGGCCAGGGCCGGTCTACACCCTCGACGTGTTCTCACATCCCCGCTTCGAGCGGCGCCTGGCGGCCCTCCTCCGCGCCGTCCCGCTCCCCAGTGGCGCCAAGGTCCAGGCGTGGATCGACCGGCCGTCCAGCGCACGCAGTGCGGCCCTCCTCGCCGCAGGGTTCCACCGCGAGGCGATCCTCAAGCGCCAACTCCACCATGGGCCCGGCGCGCGCGACGTCCTTGTCTTCGCCCGTGCCACATAGCCGACAGCAACCTGGCCGAAGGCCTGTGCCTATTGACACACCGAGGCGCGCTTCCAGGAAGCACGCTTCCCCAAGGCGAGCCCCTTGGGAATGCTCGGCGCAGTCGTTAACCCTGTGGCTGCAACGCGTTAGGACAAAGGCTCGCCTGCTCTCGGATTGGCGCGGTTTTTGCAGTGCTGACCGCCAGCGCGGGGGAATCCGCGAGAGCCATGAAGCCGGCCTCCGCAGTGCTTGGGTCATTGCGGGTGGCCCTTTTGCAGGTTGAGTGAGGTGAGGGCAGCTCCCCGACCCTGACAGGTGCCCCCTCCCCGCCTGAAGGGTCAGAGCTGCCCTCCTCCCTCACTCGCACAGGATGTCGAGCCGGTGAGCGCACACACGAGATGGGGCAGGGCGGAAACTGGGTTCACACAGTGAAGTTGCCTTCAGCCCATCCCTTGGCGGTGCTAGTCCCAAGCGGGCAAGGGGTTACGGAAAAGCGCGGTCAGGGGCGCGGGGTTGGCACAGCATTTGCTGAATTGAAGGCTGAAGTCGGGTGCAGACCCCGTATCTTGTTCTTTGATTCTTGCGAATAGCCGCACGCTACCTCGGTGCCCACGCAACCCGTGCCCTCTGCAACAACACCGAGGCGAGGGCAGCTCATCCACGACCCATCCAGGTGCCCCCTCCCCGCCTTGAGGGTCAGAGCTGCCCTCAACCCCTCCTTCCGGCAGGACGACGCACTTGCCGGGAGACGTGTGCGGCTGTGGCAGGCCTCGGTGAGGTGACGCAACCCGTGCCCTCCAACACATCACCGACCTGAGGGCAGTTCCACGGCCCACTAGGTGCCCCCTCCCCGCCTCAAGGGTCAAAGCTGCCCTCGGCCTGCCCCTCTTCTGCCGTTGCGGTCTTCGCGGCGGCGGCGAATGACCTCGGTGCAGCAATGCACCCCTGAAACGCCCATCAGCCACCGAGGCGAGGGCAGCTCATCCACCTCGCTAGGGTGCCCCCTCCCCACCCGAGCGAGGCGAGCTGCCCTCTTCGCTTTTGACCGTCCCCGGGGTGCATCATCCACTCACCCGCAGCTTCACGTCCAGCGACTCCGTCCCTGCCGGCCCGGCCCAACGCCGGCGGCACAGGTGGGTCAGAGGGTGGGGGCGATTCGGCGGATGGCGAACTCGCGATGGCCGAGGCGCTCGGCGGCAGTGAGCCGGCCGTTGGCCACGGCGAGGACCATGTCCCAGAGCTCGTCGGCGGCCTGGTCGAGGGTGGCGGTGCCGTCGGCGATGCCGCCGGCGTTGTAGTCCATGTTCTCGGCCATGTGCTCGGCGATGGGCGTGTTGGTGGCGATCTTGATGACTGGGGCGACGGGGCAGCCCGTGGGGGTGCCCCGGCCCGTGGTGAAGAGGACGATCGAGGCCCCGCCCGCGGCCATGCCGGCGATACTCTCGACGTCGTTGCCGGGGCTGTCCATCAGCACGAGGCCCCGCGCGGTGGGGCGCTCGGCATAGGGGAGGACCTGCTGGACGGGGGTCGAGCCGGCCTTGGCGAGGCAGCCGAGGGACTTCTCCTCGATGGTGGTGAGGCCGCCCTCGATGTTCCCAGGGCTGGGGTTCGAGCCGGTGAGGTCGGCGCCGTAGCGGCAGCAGGTGCGCTCGCAGTCGAGGACCATCTGTCGGGCCTGCTCGCCGATCTCGGGGGTCGCGCCGCGCCCGGGTAGGAGGTGCTCGGCGCCGATGAACTCGGTGGTCTCGGAGACGATGACGGTGGCGCCGGCCGCGACGGCGCGGTCGGCGATGCGGCCGACGAGTGGGTTGGCGGTGAGGCCGGAGAAGGCGTCGGAGCCGCCGCACTCGGTGGCGAGGATGAGCCGGTCGAGGGGGCAGGCCTCGCGCGCCTGGCCAGCGGCGGCGTCGGCGAGCTCGCGGAGGAGCTGCTGTCCGCGGGCGATGGCGGCGGTGGTGCCGCCCTCGGCCTGGATGCTGACGCTGGCGACGGGCTTCCCCGCCTGGGCGATGGCGGCGGCGAGGGCGTCGGCATTGACCTGCTCGCAGCCGAGCGCGACGACGAGGACGGCCGCTACGTTCGGATTGGCGCCCGTGCCGGCGAGGGTGCGGAAAGTCATGGCCGCGTCGCTGCCGATCTGGGCGCATCCGTGCTGGTGGGGGACCGCGATGGCGCCTTCGACCGCCGCGGCCACACGCTCCGCCACGTGGGACGAGCAGGCGACGGTGGGGAGGACGAGCAGGATGTTGCGGACGCCCGCGAGCCCGTCGGGGCGGGGGTAGCCCTGGAAGGTGATTTCCGATTCGCGATTTCCGATTGCCGATTCCCTCGGGTCAGGCGTCGCGGCCGCCGCTCCCGGCGCGGCGGCTGACGCAGTTGTGGACGTGGACGTGGTCGCCTGGTGGGATGGGGGCGGTGGCCTGGCCGATGGGCTGTCCGTACTTGACGACGGGCTCGCCGGGCTCGATAGCGCGGAGGGCGAGCTTGTGGCCGCGGGGGATGTCGGCGGCGGGGGTCACAGTCCCGGCATCGGTCGCGACGGGATCGCCCGCGGCGAGGGGGACGAGTGCGGTGGCGACGTTGTCGGCGGGATCGAGGACGATCGCGCGTTGGGGGGGTGAGGGGGTGGTCATGGGGGCGCCGCGGCTCACTGCCCTTTGAGCTTCTTGACGGCCTCGCGCGCCGTGGTGGCGAAGGAGCTGTCGGGGTGGGTCTCGATGACCTTGTTGTAGTACACCAGAGCCTTGTCGTTCATGCCAGCGCGGGCGTAGTTGGCGGCCAGACTGAGCCACTTGCGGCACTCGCCGCCGGCGTCCTGGTCGGCGATGGCCTGGCGGACGGACGGGTCGTTCCTGAGTGCGGCGATGCGTTTGCGCGCCTCGGTCGCGTAGTCGCTCTTGGGGGCCACCTCGAGGAGCTTCTCGTAGACCTCGATGGCGGCGGCGTAGTCCTTCTTCTGGTTTTGGAGCGCGTTGGCCTTGAGCCACAGCGAGTCGGGGTCCTCGGGCTGCTTCCCCACTCGCGTGGGTTCGGTGCCTGGCTTGGGCTTGCCCTCGATCTCGGCGCGGGCGGCGGCGAGCTTCTTCCGCTCCTCTTCCTTCTGCTTGCGGATCTTGTCGGCTTCGCCCTGCCAGGCCGCGGCGAGCATGGTCCGGCGCTCGGAGGAGTAGGTGCTGCGGAGGACCTTCAGGGCGAGCTTCTTCTCATCCTCGGCGGGGACCCCTGCGCCCTCGGGGACGATGCCCTCGCGGTGGACCGACAGGCGGCGGCGGCCGAGCTGGCTGATGACGCCGCGGATCTTCGGGAACTGCTCCTTGTTCTTCGGATCGTAGGACAGGACGACCTTGGGCGTCGAGCCGACGAGGCGGGGGCCCTTGGGCTTGATCTTGCTCAGGTCGGGGTAGCTGTTGGGGTTGAGGACGAGCGCGGCGGCGAAGACGTGGGGGTAGGTGGCGAGGAACTTCAGGGCGTCGGTCGCCCCGTTGTCCACGCCGACGAGCACGAGGTGCTTGCGGTCGATGTTGTCGTATTCCTTGCAGATTTTCTCCACCATCTTGAGCAGGTCGCCCGCCTTGTCGCCCTTATAGCTCCTGGGCGAGCTGAGGGTGGCGAGGAAGATCTGATCGAGCCTGGCTGCCTCTACCCAGTGCTTGTAGCTCTCTGCGGCGCGGTCCCCTCGCCAGGCAGTCGCCACGAGCAGGGGGTACCGGACCTTGGGATCATAGGGCTTCGGCACATGGAGCAGATACCACAGGCTCTTCTTCTGGTCGAGCCACAGCCCGTTCTTCGGCTTGGGGTTGGCATCGCGCTGCCGCGCAGCGGCAACGGTCGCCACAGCCAGGAACACCACGACCAGCCATCGCTGCCGACGCATAGGGACGGCCTCCAAGGAATCTGTCGCCATCGGAATCCACACCCATTCTACCGATCTGCCGCCGGGAATGTCAAAGCCAAAAGGCCCGCGAGGCGCCGGCCGCAGCCGCGGCGCGGGCGGGGCGCCGAGTGATCGTGGGGGTGAGGAGGGTTACTGAACTGTTTAGCGCTAAACCGTTCAACAGCCTGTCGTCGCCCCACGCCCCCGTTGCCGTCGAGTATGGCCCCTGATAGCGGTAGACCGGCTTATGTCTTCAATCGTCCTCGTCGTCGTCGTCGTCCTCGTCCTCGGATTCTGTTCCCTCGTTCCCAAGCTCCGGCGTGG
>CAZDNN010000205.1:0-10161 GCA_964506385.1 uncultured Planctomycetota bacterium | reverse complement strand
GCGCTTGTATCTCGCGCGGCTCTCCCTTACAATCTTCGGCAGCGAACCGTCGGTCCACTCGAAGCTCAACACCGGCACGCTCTTCAGACGCATCTTTGTCCTCCAATCGGGGTTCGCTATTACTCCCCCTGAGGATAAGGATGCGTCTTTCCATGGCAAGCGCGGTTTCGTTCAATTCCAGCGCAGAGGCTTTCCGCAACAGGAACTACCTAGCGGATCGCGAGGCCGGCGATGCGGAGATTGCGGTCGGCGGGCGGGGTCTGGGTGTCGTCGTAGTAGTCGTTGGTGAAGGCGAGGCCGATCTCGTGCTCGCCGGCGGGCACGTCGGCCTCGAGGCGGAGGGTGTGCCAGGTCTCGCGGCGGAGGGTCAGGTCGCCGAGTTTCTTCCCGTCGACGCTGAGGGCGATGTTGGGGAACGCGCCGCCCGCCTTCGAGCCGCTGGCGCGGACGGCGAACTCGTAATGGCCAGCCTTGGCGAAGCGGACCCGCGTGGCGATGGTGCCGTTGGTGCCCATGTACGCGACGCCGTTGCGCACCGTGGCCAGACGCACGCCCTCCTTGGGCTTGAAGGCGTCGGCGGCCAGGGTAAGGCCCATCATGGGGCTGCGGAAGTCGCAGCCGAGGTTGGTCAGCAGGCACGAGAGGTAGCGCATCGCCTTCGGGTCGCCAGGCCGCTTGTCCCAGCGGATCTGGTCGAGCAGGATAGCGCCCTTGCCGAGCGCCAGCTTGACCAGCGCCGGCGGGTTGAGCAGCCGCTTGGCCTTCATGGGAGGCACGGGGCCGATGCGGAGCCAGTCGAGTGCCACGTTGCGGTCCTCGCCCCTCTCGGGCGCCCAGGCGTCGTTGACGAAGGCCAGCGTCACATGGTGCCTGCCCTTCGCCACCTGCGCCGTCATGAAGTACTCGCCCCACTTCTCGCCCGCCGTGGTGATGCTGCCGCGGCGCTCGCCGTCGATGGCGATGGCGATCTGCGGATAGACGCCGCTGACGGGTGTGCCCTTGCCGCGGACGATGAAGGCGTACTCGCCGCCCTGCGGGAAGTCGATGGTCCTCTTCACGCCCGCCGCCGAGTACATATAGACCTCGCCCTCGCGGAAGTCGGGCTGGCCGTGGTCGGTGGCCATCTTCTCGGCCTCGAAGGTGCGGCAGGCCTTCGGGTCGGGCAGCCCTGTGCCGATCACGTGGTCGCACACGTCGGCGGAGAGCGGCGTCTGGGTCCGCCACGAGAGGCCCTCGCGGCTGCCGTACCAGTAGAGATCCTGGCGCGTCAGTCCCCTGACGACCCCGTCCCACTGGCGCTCGGCGAGGCCCACGGGCACCGACGTGCTCGGCTGGGCGACGATGGGCTCGGGGAAGAGCCTCTGAAGGCGGGCGACGCCGTCGCGCGTGCCTCCGTGTGCGATGAGCGTCCCGCCGCCTTCGACGAACCGACGCAGCTTCGCGACCCCGCTCGCCGTCTCGGGCGCGTCGGCTTCAACCAGCAGGACGCCGCAGGGCGACAGATCGGCCTCCGCCAGCCTGCCGGAGATGTCCTCGAAGCGGGCTCCGATCTCCTCGAGGCTGTCGGTGATCGGCAGCTTGTCCTGCACCACTGCAAGCGCCACGGGCGCCGTCGCGCCGCCGCGCAGCGCCGCGCCCCATCTCAGCAGCGTCTCGAGCATTTCCTGCGCCATCGGCTCGGTGGCGAGCTTCTCGCCAATGAGGAACTGCGAGAGGAAGTAGCGTCCCTTCCCGTCTCGCACCTCGAGCAGCGGGAGGTACACGAGGCCCTCAGGCCCGCCAGAGTCCACGCAGGCGAGGAACCTGCCGTGCGTCGGCTTCGTGACCGTCTTGCGTGCGACCACGTGGTCGCCACGCCAGAAACAGAACTCGGAATCCGCCACGAGCCAGCGATCACACGGCGGCGGGGGGCCGGCACGATGGAAGGCGATCGTGCAGCCACGGTCGGTGAGGCGGGCGGGCAGCAGGCCGCAATCGTAGGAGTTCTGCTCCAGCACGATCACGGTGCCGCCGTCGCGCACGAACCTCGCGAGAGACCCGCGCCGCCCCCCGCCGTCGCCGACGATAGGAGCGCCCCCAGGGGGCCCCAGCCCATCGAGAGCGTGGGGGGCGATCACCAGGATGTCCGCCTCGGGTAGCTTGGCCAGGTCGCGAACCACCGGCCCGTTCCAGCCCGCATCGCGGAACATCATCCCGAGAGCCTTTTCCCTGCCCTCGAAGAGGGCAACCCGCGCCTCCTTGGGCACCGCAACGGGCTGGCGCTCGTAGGCCCAATAGAGCGGGCGATCCCCGAAGATGAACTGGCCGTCGCGCTTGACGTGGACCGTAAGTGCCAGGGGTGCCATGCCCTCGGGGTCTGTGTCGGGCATCTTGAGCTCGATGGTGAACGGAATGCGCTGGGCGGGCCGGGCGTCGAAGACGCGGCGGCCCGATTGGATGACCTTCTCGTTGCGCCGGTGCTCCAGCTCCCACTCGACTGTGAGCTTCGCGGGATGGGGGGTGTCGTTGTAGAGGTCGACCGTGCGCTTGACTGTCTCGCCGGCGTAGAAGCGGGTGTCGCACTCGCGGATGAAGGCGGCGATGGGACGGTAGGCGCGCTTGACAGCGAGGTAGCGGGGGTTGTCGTCGCTGGGGAACGGGCCGGTCTCGGTGAGGGTCCAGGGGCACTGCCCCGAGACGTCGGTCGCGCGGTAGGCTTTGATCTGCATCTCCCAGGCGATGGCCTTGCAGCGGGCCATGGCGAGGTCGTAGCCGGCGTAGGCGCCGTCGCCGAGGAGCGTGGTGAAGGGGTCGGGCTCGCGGTAGTGCTGGATGTGGAGGAACTCGCCGAAGTAGAGCGGCTTCTTCTTGTCCCACTTGTAGAAGGTGTGGGGCCAGCCGCGGACCTTCATGCCCTTCTCGAGCCAGTAGCCGACGTCGGGCCACAGGTTCATCGTGTTGAAGTCGAGCGGGTAGTGAAGGTTGACCACGTCGGCGACTCCCTCGGGATCGCCATCGGCGTCGAACATGATGGGGCGGGTGGGATCGAGCTTCTTGACGAGGCGGCCGGCCTCGGCGAGGCGGTGCTCGCAGTCCTGGGCGCAGCGCTCGCCGCCGCAGTGGAGGATCTCGTTCTCGAGGCTGATCATCACGATGGACGGGTGGTTCTGGTGGTCGCGGACGATGGCGCGGAGATGGTCGTGGTAGTTCTTCCAGAAGGCGTCCTTGGTGAGGGCGTAGTTGCGGGAATAGCAGAAAAGGGCGGATTCCATGATGAGGGGCATGCCGACCTCGTCGGCGGCCTCGAACCACGCCTTGGGCCAGACGTTGGCGTGGAGCCGCATGGCGACGCAGCCCGCCTCGCGGAGGCGCCTGTAGTAGTCGATCGCCGCGGCCTTGCCCAGCTCCTTGCCGATCTGGCCGCGGGGGTGGCCGGCGGTGGCGAGGAACTTCATCGGCGTGCCGTTGAGCACGAAGTTCGGCCCGTCGATCCAGAACTCGCGGAAGCCGAAGCGGGTGGCGGCCGTGTCCGTGGGGGCCTCGGCTTGCTGCGTGGGGCGGGATAGGACGCATAGGACCGATAGGACGTATAGGTGGGGATCCTCAGGCGTCCACAGGCGGGGGTTTTCCCAAGCTCTGCGCAACGTGACCGTGGCGGAAGAGCGCGCGGGCACTTTGATCGCGCCTGCTGTGAGGGTGAGCCCAGCCTTTTGCACCTGCGCCGCGAGGCGGACCGTCCGCGGCTTGGCGCTGAGGTTGCGCAGGGTGATGTCGGCCTCGATCTGCTTCTTGCGCACGGAGGTGCGGACCCACACGTCCTCAATGTAGACGTCGGGCCGCGCGATGAGGGAGACTGGCTGCCAGATGCCGACGCGGTAGTACTGGGAGCCAATGGGGGCGAGGATGGCGTCCTTGGCCTGCTCGATGAAGCGGATGCCGCGGCCCTGCTTCCCGTAATCCATCGGCGCGTCAATGACGCCGGTGACGTCCTGGACGCGGACGAGCAGGTCGTTCTCGCCCTCGCGGCAGGCCTTCGTGATGTCGATCTCGAAGGGCTCCCAGCCGCCGAAGTGGCCACCGACCTCCTTGCCATTCAGGTAGACGGTCGTGACGAACTTGACGGCCTGGAAGCGCAGGAAGAGGTGCTTGCCAGCCATTGCGGCGGGCACGGTGAACGTGCGGCGATACCAGAGAAAGGGCTTGCCGTCGCTCTGGCTGACGAACGACGGCACCGTGACGGGCGTCCACTCGGCGTCCGGCTTCGCCGCATTCGCGGTGCGGCAGAGCTGCCACTCGGCGTCAAGGGACAGGGATTCGGCCAACGCCGGCGACGCGATGCAGCACACCAGCACCGCGGCCCAGACGGTCCACTTGGCCATGGGCCTACCTCTGGTATTCGACGACGAGCTCGGCGGGCTTGCCGGCCTCGCGCGCGATGTAGTCCACGCCGTCGCAGTTGATGGGGTCTATGACGAGGCTGAGCTCTTTCTTGCCCTCGAGGACAGCCGGGTCGAGGGTGAGCTCGACCACTTGCTTGGACTTGACGGGGCCGATGCGGACAAGCTCAGTGCCGGGCTTCGGGCGGTTGCTGTAGGTGATCTTCTTCTCGCTCCACGGCTCGGCGAGCAGGCAGACTCGGCCGGAGTGGCCGGTGGGATTGCCGGCATTGTAGAGCCGCAGCGTCGCCTTCGTGACCTTGCCGGGGATGGCGAGAGGGAACTTCAGGTAGGTGATGTGGTGGCTGCGGTCGCCCATCTGCCTGTCGCCGCCGTCAACGAGCAGGTTAGGCGTGTCCCCGCGGTTGGCGTCGGGGATGCTCTTGCCCACCCAGGCATCCTCGGCGACCTTGATGACGGCGCGGCCGAGGGCGCCGAGATACTCGATGGTCGCCTTGCGCTCGCACTCGACCCCGCCGTCCCGACGCACGAGCTTGACGGTCGCGGCGACCGTGCCCCGCTTGCCCTTCTTCGCGACGACGGCCTTCAGCGGCACCGTCATCCGCTCGCCGAAAGCCAGCTTGATGGGCGTCTCGGCGGGGGTGACGGCGAAGCCGGCTGGCGACTCGATGCGCAGCGTCCCGACGAAGTCGCCGTCCTTGTGGTTCGCGATGCGCACCTCGCCCGCCTGCTGGGGCTCGAGGTCGTTGAGCACGAAGGACGGGACGGCGAAGCCGATGCTGAGCACGGCCTCGCGCTCGATGTCCACCCCCTGGAGGACCGGGAGTTGCCTGGGCTCGGGCTTGGGCGCCTTGGGCACCAGCTCGATGGTGAGCTTCCCGTCGCATTCGATGCCCTTGAACTCCTTGACGACCGCCTTGTTCTGCCCGCCAGCAGCCGCGGCGACGTCGAAGCCCTCGGCGACGGTCTTGCCCTGGAGCTTGATGTCGAAGACGCGGACGCCCGGCTGCCCCTGGTCGAGGTCGGCGAAGGCCAGCCGCACGGTGAAGCGCGCCCTGCCATCCTCGGCGCCCATCACGGGGATCTGGCACTTCTTGAGGCCGAGGACGCCCGAGCGGAAGACCCAGGGCTTGTCGGTGCCCTCGATACGAAGCCTTGCAGGGTCGTGCCGGAAGGTGCTCCAGCCGGGGAAGTAGGACAGATCGACTTTGAAGCGGAGCACGAGCGAGCCGCCTGGCCGCGGGTAGCCGAGCCACAATGCGCCGCCGGGGCCCCTGCGGTCGCCTGGCGCGCCGAGGTTGAGGGCCAGCCGCTTCACCGGCGTCAGCGCGCCCGGCTGGCTGTAGTAGGCCCACTGCCGGCTCTCCTGGCGGTTGGTGAACACCACGGTGGTGGAGATCGGGAAGGGGCACATGCAGCCGGAGCCGCCCTCGGGCACCATGAGCAGGCCGTTGGCGGGGATGAAGTTGATCCAGCAGCCCGTGCGCACGGAGCCGAAGTGCTGAGTGCCGTAGTCGCCCACCAGGTCGTACCAGGCCAGCGTATAGGAGCGGAACAGCATGATGTTGGGCGAGGCGGCGGGACAGCCGCAGTGGTGGCCTGGGCGGGCGAACTGCCAGATCTCCTCGTGCCCGGTGATGGGGTTCGTCCGCATCTTCTGCTTGCCGGTGCGGAGGTCGAAGGCCCACGGCTCGGCGTGCAGGGTGTCGCCGACGACGATCGGCCGCACGCGGTAGCCGATGTGCCGCGTCCACAGCTCGCCCCCGTCCTTCGCCGACAGGGCGATAACCCGCCGCCGCCCGAACTGGCCGGCGAAGAACTGCTTCCAGTAGTGGCCATCTGAGAAGACGCCGAAGAGCACCAGCACGCCGTCGTTGTAGATGCTCCCCAGCGAGCTCCAGTAGGCGCCGCCGCTCGCCTCGGTGACCTCGAGCGGCTTCGCCCACACGGCCTTGCCCGTCTCGGCGTCGAGGCAGGTGATGAGCTGGACGACGGGCTTGGCGAGGCGCTTCTGCGCGGCCTTGAGCTCGGCGCCTTTGAGGGTCTTCAGCCGCTCGGCCATCTCGTCGAGCGCCTGCTTGCGCTGGGCGTCGGAGACGCCGCTGCTGGCGAGGAAGACCTTGCCTTCGCCGATGGCGATGGCGCCCTGGAGGATGCTCGGGGCATCGAGCTTCCAGCGGAGCTTGCCGGTGGCGATGTCGAGGGCGAACAGGCAGTCGCCGACGCGGCCCCGCGCCGTGCTCGTGCCATAGAGCAGGTCGCCGACGGTGGCCACGTAGCCCCAGGCGCGCGCACCGCTGTCGCTCGCGGCCGGGAGGCTGTAGGTAAAGGTGGTCTTGCCTGTGGCCTGGTCGAGGCGGAGACACTTGTCGCGTGCGGCAACGAACAGGCTGTCGTCGTTGGCGGCCATGCAGCCGCCGTCGTGGCTGAGCACGGTGCGGAGCGCGCCGGGGATCTTGCGCTCCCAGAGGGCCAGCCCGTTGTACGCGTCGTAGGCCATGAGGGCGTTCGGCCCGGCGCCGATGCGAGTGGCCTCGCCCTCGCCGAGGACGAACAGCCGCCCGTTGATGGCCAGCGGCGACTCGGGACGGCGATGGCGCTCCGCCATCTTCCCTGGGCCGGGGTAGCCGAACCACAGGACGCCCAGCGGGCAGCGTGCCCGCACGTCGTCGCTACACGTCGTGTTCCCCGGCTCCGCGTACTGATGGGTCCAGCTTCCCGCGCCGGGCAGAGCGCCGCGGGTGTAGGTGAGCCACACGCTGCCGCCGTCCTCGGTCACCTTGGCGCCCTCGACCTTTGCGCCGTCGATCCACTTCTGGAGCATCGCGGCGGAGAGCGGTGGCATCTTGCCCTTCGCTGCGGCGGGCTGGCCGAGGCAGATGGTGCCGCCGAGCGGCTTGAGCACACGAATGACCTCGCGGACGTCGAAGGGCATCTTGTTCTTGGTCAGCGGACCCTCCGAGACGATGAGGTTGGCGAAGTAGTCGGAGAATGGAACGCGCTTGAAGTCGACCTGCTGGACAGTGATCCGCGAGCCGTAGAGGCCTGCTGCGTCGAATGCCTTCTTCGCAGCGGCCACTCGCTCCGCGCTCGGGCAGACGCAGCAGAACTGGAGCTCCGTGCGGCGGGCCAGCTCCCAGGCCAGGCGGCCGGTGTTGGTGCCGATCACCATGCAGTAGCCGCGGGTGATGCCCGTGGTGCGGACGATGTGCTCGGCCGCCGCCTCGAAGACGGGGGTGAGCTCGTCGCGGGGGAACGGCGAGGGGTTGACGGCCTGCTTGATCTCGCCCAGGGGCTTCGAGCCCTGGGGGCCGAAGCAGTAGATGGCGCCCGTGTCGGTGCTGACGAACAGGCGTCCCCCCGCAGCGGCCAGGCCGTCCGCCGAGCCGTCCACCTTCGCCGTCCAGGTCTGCTTACCCGCGCCGTCCACGGCGACCACCTGCCCCTTGCCGCCGGCGATCGCCGTGCCGCCGGCCAGGATGAGCGCCTCGTCGCATTGCGTCGCGAGGCGCCAACGGGTGGCCGCGGCAATGGCGTCGTCGATCTTCTGGATGCTGGCGTTGAGCGCGTCCGTCGCCTTCTGCTGGCCGGCGGTGGCCCGTCGGGCAGCCTCGAGTGCCTTCCTGTCGCTGGCAAGCCTGGCGGCGAGGGTCCTGCGCTGGGCTTTCAGCTCGGCGAGCTTCGCGGCGTTCTTGTCGCCGACCTCCGCGATCTGCTTGTCGAGTGCCTCGAGCTGTTTCTCGTCCTTGCGGACCGTTGCCTCGCGCTGGCGCTCGGTGCGGCGGGCGGCGCTCAAGGAGCGTGCCTGGCGGAGCCGCTTGTCGAGCAGGCCCTGGCGCTTCAAGCTGTCCTTCGGGTATCTCGCGCGGTCGAAGGCCGCCATCTCGCGGCCGTTGAGGGTGACGACCGTGTCGTCGGTCAGCGCGATCCGATGGGCGTCGAACCAAGCGCTCTTGGCGCGCGAGCCCTGGTCGTAGGCGAGCATCTCCTCGGTGCCCGTGACGATCTGGCCGCCTGCCAGCGCCGCCGTGGTGCCGCCGATGCGGTGGCCGAAGTATGCCTCGTAGAGCAGCTTGCCGCTCTTGCGATCGTAGGCGGCAGGTGGCACGCGGCCCATCGGGACGAAGAGCCTGGACTCCGAGGCCAGCAGATAGCCCTGCGGCGAGATGCGGCTCTGGGGCGCCCCGCCCCCCTGGTCGTTGCACCACAGGAGCTTGCCGTCGTCAGCATTGACCGCATACAGGTAGACCCCCTCCGCAGGGAAGATCCCCGCGGCGAAGTACGCCACCCCGCCGTCCACCAGCACGCCCGTCCGCACGGGCCACAGCGAGATCATCTTCCCGCTGCCCAGCACCTTGCGATCGTTGGGCGCCGCGCGGAAGCGCCAGACCTCCGAGCCGTCGCTCGCCGTCAGGCAGTAGACGACGCCGTCGTCCGAGCCGACGTAGAGGCGGCCCCCCACCACCGTCGGCGCCAGCCGCACCGGGCCGAGGGTGGCGAAGCTCCAGCGCACCTGCCCCGTCGCCACGTCGATGGCGTAGACTTTCCCGTCCGCCGACGAACCGAAGTAGAGCGTCCCGCCAGCCACCACGGGGTGGAACGCCGTGTCGAAGCGCATGCGGGGCCCCTCGACGAGGCCGAACCAGCCGCCGACCTGCCGCGGATTCGGCTTCCCCCACGCAGGCTGCGGCCCGTGCGCGGGACGGTAGACCCAGCACGGGGAGAGCGGCGTCCTGACCGGCTCAGGCGAGACGCCGCTGCGCGAGACATCGTGGCGGTACGTCGGCCAGTCGGCGGCCAGCGCCCCCGCGGCTACGGCCATCGCCGCCACCCACGCCACTGCTCTCGTCCCTTGTCTCATCGCCGTGTCCTCCAGTGCCGAGTGTCAGAGCGTTGTGCCGCCTCCTCGCCAGCTACTGATCTACCAGATTCAGGCGGAGGTTGTCCAGGCAGAACGCCATTTTCTCTGCCGCGAGGCTCACCAAGCCCAGCCACGCCAGGCGGCGGAACCTCGCCGAGCCGCATGCCAGGCGGCGCTCGACGGGCTTCTCGCCGGGCACGGTAAGGGTCAGCCGATACCTGCCGTCGGCCTGGGACCCCAGTCCGCACTCGATGGCTACGGTGACCCACGTGCGCAGGGGCACCGTGCCCAGCGGCTTCCCGCGACCGAAGTAGGCGACGGGACACCGCTCGCCGCCCGAGTCCTCGGGACGGATGACCAGCGGCTCCCCGAGGAAGTGGCGGCCGCGGATCAGGATGCCGATCTGCCAGGGGCCCACGCGCCTGGGGTTGAGCCTCCGTGCCTCGCGCTGCGCCCGATGGATGGTCCGGAATGGGCCGTCAGTGCCCTCCTCGTTCGGCTTCTCGAGCCAGCCCGACCACGTGTCGTTGCCGTCTGGCGCGACGCAGATCAGCGTCGCCTGCGGCCCACCTCGAGCAGCGCGCGCAACGCAGACGCCAGTCAGGACGGCGAGGCAGAATGCCGGCAGTCTCATGGCGGCCCTTCCGCCGGGCTGGAGCTCAGCGGGCGGTACTCGCCGCGGCCGAAGTTCGGCTGCGGCATGGCCTGCTCCTGCCACTGGCCGACGACTATACGTCGGGAGGCCGCCTTGCGCAAACGGTCGGGGTGGCCCCTGCCAGACAGTGTGAGGCCCCCGGAACGGATGGTGCCGAAAAACGCGATTCGCGGCCTCAGGCGGGCCGCCAGTTCGGCCTCCAGCCCCCCGTGCCGCGAGGCGGTTGCGTTGTCAGCCCGGGGACGACATTCTGGTAGGATTGCCTTGCG
>CAZDNN010000204.1:0-10172 GCA_964506385.1 uncultured Planctomycetota bacterium | reverse complement strand
GGTCGAACCCCGCGACCTACACGAAGGTCTTCGACGACATCCGCCGGGTCTTCGCCCGGCTCAAGGACGCGAAGGTCCGCGGCTACAAGCCCGGCCGCTTCAGCTTCAACGTCCAGGGCGGCCGATGCGAGGCCTGCCAGGGACAGGGGGTCAAGCGCATCGAGATGCACTTCCTCCCCGATCTGCACGTGACCTGCGAGGCCTGCCGCGGGAGGCGGTACAACCGCGAGACCCTGGAGATCCGCTACCGCCACAAGTCCATCGCCGACGTGCTCGCCATGCAGGTCGAGGAGGCGCTGGCCTTCTTCGACGCCTATCCCCGCATCACGCGGGTCCTGGCGACCCTCGACGAGGTGGGCCTCGGCTACCTGTGCCTCGGCCAGTCGTCCACGACGTTGAGCGGGGGCGAGGCCCAGCGGGTGAAGCTCTCGCGGGAGCTGGCGAAGGTCTCGACGGGGCGGACGCTCTACATCCTTGACGAGCCGACGACGGGGCTGCACTTCGCCGACATCTCCCGCCTGCTCGACGTCTTCGCCCGCCTGGCCGACCGCGGGAACACGCTGCTGGTGATCGAGCACAACCCCGACGTGATCAAGTGCGCCGACTGGATCATCGACCTGGGGCCGGAGGGCGGCGACGCCGGCGGCCGGATCGTCGCGGAAGGCCCGCCCGAGGTCGTGGCGGCGACCGCCGGGTCGTACACGGGCGAGGTGCTCCGCCGCTGCCTGTCGAAGTGACGGCTCAGGGGGGGATGGCCCGTCAAAGCGGTGCGGCGCCAGCGGGGGACGGCCGCTGGCGCCGCGGTCCTGGCGATCCGGCGCTCGCAAACGGGTCGAGCGCGGACGAGGACACTGCTCCCCGCCGCCGTGTCGCTGGGCGACGCCGTGCGTATGGGAAGCTCGGGGCGGGCAGCTCGGGCCCGCCCATGTCCGTCGTGCCCAGGCCACCACGCCGGGCACGGCCCAGCCGACGCCGCTGGGCATTGTGCGCCCCGGAGAGTGGCCCTCCTGCGGCCGCCTCGTGACGTTGTGCGCCGCCGCCCGCGCGGGTCGCGGGCTCAGGCGCTCGGCCGCAAGGGCCGGCGGGCCGGGGCATCCGCCTCGCCAAAAGCGGGGGGAGCGTCGCGAGGGCCCCCGCTCGATGTCGCCTCGGGTCACCTCCTGCGAAAAGTGTTGGCCTGGTGCGCTCGGCAGAGCGGCGCGTTGAGAGAAGGGATCGCCGTTCGCGGGAGTGGGGGACTCTCGCGAAGGATGGCAGGGGCGATGCTGGGGCCTCTCGCCGTCGCCGCGTTGTCAAGCGGAGCGGGCGCGTCAGGCCGGCCGCACCAGGCCAACTGGCCGGGGCTGTGTCCCAGCGGGCCGGGACACATAGGGGCACGTTCGTGTGCCGCTCTCTCTCGCTGCCCGTCTCGTGCTGCAACCCGCGTGCCGGACGCCCCGTCGGGCGGGCGAATCCGGGTACCCCGTCGTGCGGGGCGGTGCGTGCTGCCTGGTAAGCGCCGTCACCATCGCAGCTTAGGGCTGTCGGCGGGTGGTGCGCCTGTCCGGCGAAGCTGGGGCGCTGATGCCGTGCCCCATGTCCTGCCGCTGTCTAACTTTCATGCGGGTCGCCGCCCGCGAGGCTCTGCGGAGCGGGCCGGTGCGGCAAGGCGCAGCAATCGCTGAGGTTACGGTGTCTTGTAGTTGGGCGCCCCCGTGCGCCCGTGGCTGTCTGCGTGGCGCACAGCCATGGCCGGCGGCAGGAGTCGCGGCGGCTGTCCGGGGAGTCGCAGTTGAAGAGTCCAGGCAGATCGGGTACATAGAGAGTTGAGAGTCAGGGCTGTCGCGCGATCGAGGAGATGGTGTCCGCCGCAGGGCGGATGGCCCATGAGATATCGCACAGTTGGGATTCGTTCAGGGTTCGTGCTCGCCGCCGTGTCGCTCGCCCTTGCGGTCGGGTGCGGCCCGCGCTACTACCGTGCCGATGCGGACCGCGAGGTCTACCGGGTGTTGAGCCGGAAGCAGGCGAGCGCCCTGGGCGAGACGCACGCCTTCAGCATTGAGGCAGATCTGACGGATCCGCTGGAGTCGGTGCGCCGCGGCGAGCCGTCGTCGGCGCCGGCGCCGCCGGCGAGCATCGGCGCGTTCTCGGAGGACCGGATCAGCGAGATCCCGGAGGACGGGGTGCCGCGGCAGTCGGGCGCCGTGCTCGTCACGCTACGCGACGCATTGCGCACGGCGGCGCGGCACAGCCGCGAGTACCAGAGCCGCAAGGAGAGTCTCTACCTGGCGGCGCTCGACCTCACCCTCGAGCGCCACCAGTGGAAGCCCCAACTGTCCGGCATCCTGACCGGCGACGCGACGGCCGGCGACGCCGCGAACTCGGTGGGCGCCGGCTCGTCGTTCGGCATGAGCCAGCTCCTGGCGCTCGGCGGCGAGGTCACCATCAACATCGCGACCGACTTCGTGAAGTACACGTCTGGCGGGCTGGACAGCGTTGCGGCCTCCGCGCTCGCGGTCCACGTGCTCCAGCCGCTGTGGCGGAACGCCGGGCGTCTGGTGGCCCGCGAGAACCTCACGCAGGCCGAGCGCGACACCGTCTACGCCGTCCGCTCCTTCGCCCGCTTCCGCAAGACCTTCTGCTACGACATCACGAGCGGCTACTACGGCGTGCTGCGCCAGCGGGACGCCGTGAGCAACCAGTGGCAGAACTACCTGCGGGTCCGCCAGTCGGTCGAGCGCACGGCGTGGAAGGCGGCGAAGGGCGACCTGCCGGCCTTCGAGGTGGACCAGGCACGGCAGGACCAGCTCGCCGCGTGGGACAGGTGGCTCCAGACGGTGAGGAGCTATCAGGAGGCGCTCGACCGCTTCAAGGTCACCCTGGCCCTGCCGGCGGACGCGGCGGTGGAGCTGGATCCCAGCGAGGTGGCGCGCCTTCGTGAGGCGGGCCTCCGGGAGGTGCCGCTGACGAGCGAGCAGGCGGTCCGGATCGCGCTGCGTCGCCGCTTCGATCTGGCGAACACAGTGGCCGCTGTGGCGGATGCCGAGCGCCGCGTGATCCTGGCCGCCAACGGCCTGGCACCCGACGTGGACCTGACGGTGGATGTGAACGTGGCGTCGGAGGACCGCAAGCCGCTGCGGGTCGAGCTGTCGCGCGGCACCTACAGCGCGGGGGTCGAGGCGGGGCTGCCGCTGAACCGGAAGGCGGAGCGCAACGCGTACCGGCGCGCGCTGATCGAGCTTGAGGCCGCTCGCCGCGCTAGCGACGAGCAGCGCGACAGGGTGGCCCTCGAGGTCCGGGATGCCTGGCGGAGCCTCGCGGAGACCGCCGCGCGATACCGCACGCAGGAGCAGAGCCTTCGGCTCGCCACCCGCCGAGTCGAGAGCACGACCGCATTGCTCGAAGCCGGCAAGGCGCAGACCCGCGATCTCCTCGATGCCCTGCGCGACCAGCTCTCGGCACAGAACGCGCTGACGGGGGCCCTCATTGACAACACCCTCGCCCGCCTCGCCCTCTGGCGCGACACAGAGCTGCTGCGCGTCGGCGAGGACGGCGTCTGGCAGGACGTGACGAATGTCCAGGAGTAGAGCTGACACCGTGTCTGACGTGGCGGACGGGATGCAGCCGGCCCTGCTGGTCGGAGAGGACGAGGCCGCGGCGGCTGGCGAGGGGCTCGCCTCGGCGCCGCTGCGGGTGCGTCGTCGCCGGCGGCGGCCCCTGTGGCCGTTCCTGCTGGTGCTGATGGTCCTGGGGGGGATCGGCTACGGTGGCTGGCAGTGGTGGCAGTCGCGAGTCAAGACGACCGTGGCCACCCGCTCGACCTTCGTCGTGCGCCGCGGCGATCTGCCCATCACCATCACCGAGGGCGGCAGCCTCAAGGCTCTGAACGCCGAGGTCTACAAGTGCGAGGTCGAGGGGGCCACCACCATCATCAGCCTCGTGCCCGAGGGCACGATCATCACCGAGGAGGACGTCAAGAACAAGAAAATCCTCGTCGAGCTCGACTCCTCGGATCTGCGCGAGCGCCTGACCCAGCAGGAGATCACCTACGCCAACGCCGAGGCGAGCTATCAGGCGGCGAAAGAGGACTACGCGATCACCAAAAGCGAGAACGAGAGCAACATCAAGAACGGCGAGCTGAACGTGAAGTTCGGCCGCATGGACCTCGAGCACTATGTGGGCCAGGAGCTCTGCACGGAGGCGCTGGCGGACCGCGTGGATCTGGTGAAGCTCGCGAGCCAGCTATACGGGGAGGCGCGGCAGCAGCGCGAGCGGATCCGGGCGGAGATGGTCAAGGCGATGGCCGACATCGAGGCCGAGCTCGCGGCGCCGGTCTCCGACAAGCCCGGCCCGCCGCCCCAAGGTGCCGAGAGGCCGAAGGCTAGTAAGAAAAAGGGTGGGGAGTTGGCCGGCGTCACAGCCCCCGAGCGCCCCGAGCGGCTGGGCGGCGAGGCCCTCCAGACCAAGCGCGGCCACGACGCCAGCATCGACCTGGCCATCGAGAAGTTCAAGCGAGCCGCCGACGAGCTCATCTGGACCGCGCGGCTCGAGAAGAAGGGCTTCGTCAGCGCCAACGAGCTTGAAGCCGACCAGCTTGCCCTCAAGAGCAGCATCATTGACCTCCAGCAGGCGCTGGGCGCCCGCGAGCTCTTCCTCCGCTACGAGTTTCCCAAGAAGGCCGAGGAGGCCCTTTCCATCTACCGCGAGCGTGGCAAGGAACTCGGGCGCATCGAGGCCCGCGCCCGCGCCGCGCTCGCGCAGGCCGAGGCCAAGCTCAAGAGCGCCGAGGCCACCTTCCTCGTCCAGAAAGCCAAGTTCGAGAAGCTGAAGTCCCAGGTGGACAACTGCATCATCCGCGCCACCAAGCCTGGCCTCGTCGTCTACGCCACGACGGGGGGCAGTTGGCGGGGCCGCGGCGAACCCATCGAGGAAGGCTCGTCCGTCCGCGAGCGCCAGGAGATCATCAAGCTGCCCGACATCTCAAGCCTCGCCGTCGCAGTCAAGGTCCACGAGTCGGTCGTGGACAAGGTCAAGGTCGGGACGCCCGCCAATATCCGCATCGATGCCTTCGAGAAGATGCGGCTCACCGGCAAGGTCCACAAGGTCGGCGTCCTCCCCGACTCCTCGAGCCGGTGGATGAACCCTGACCTCAAGCAGTACGCGACCGACGTCAGCATCGACGGCGTCCACCCTAACCTCAAGCCCGGCATGTCCGCCGAGGTCGAGATCCTGGTCACGACCATCAAGGACGTGATCCAGGTGCCCGTGCAGGCCATCGCCGCGCGGGCGGGCCAGAGCGTCGTCTACGTCGTGGCGGGGGATGGGGAGGAAGAGCGGCCGGTGAAGCTCGGGGAGGCGAACGACAAGTTCGTCGCCGTGCTCAGTGGCTTGGAAGAGGGCGAGGAGATCCTGCTCGAGGCACCCCAGGCTGTCACGGTCGAGGCCGAGGAAGGCGGGCAGGCCGACAAGGACGAGGAGAAGGGCGAGACGCCCGCCGGCCGGCCGAGCCAGCCCGGGCCCGGCGGCGAGCGCCGCATGCAGCCGCGAGATGGGCGTGGCGGCCAGCCGGGCAGCGTGTCGAAGGGCCGGCCGAAAGGCACTCAGCCCGGCCGACCGAAGGCCGGACAGCCCGGCCAACCCAGAGCCGGCGCCGGCCGCCCCAAAGGCTCGCGCCAGCGGCCCTCCAAAGGAGGCAGCAGGCCCCAGCCCAAGTGACCCCCCGCGTCCCGCCTCGTGCGGCATCGTTCGCCCGGAGTTCCCATGGCCGCCATCGCTGACGTTCGCGACCTCTCGAGGACCTACGTGATGGGCGAGGTCCAGGTCCACGCCCTCCGCGGCGTCAGCCTCGCCATCCAGCCCAGCGACTATGTGGCCATCATGGGGCCCTCGGGCTCCGGCAAGTCCACCTTCCTCAATATCCTGGGCTGCCTCGACACCCCGACGAGCGGGGCCTACTACCTCGGCGGCGAGGACGTGGCTCAACTCAGCGACGCCGAGCTGTCCGACATCCGTTGTCGCTACCTCGGCTTCATCTTCCAGAGCTACAACCTGATCCAGCAGCTCTCGGTGGTCGAGAACATCGCGGTGCCGCTCTACTACCAGGGCTGGTCGGAGCGCGACAGCTACGATCGCTCCGTCGCTCTGGCCGAGGTGGTGGGCCTCGGCGACCGCATCGACCACAGGCCCAACGAGCTCTCCGGCGGCCAGCAGCAGCGCGTGGCCATTGCCAGAGCCATGGCCAACGACCCCTTGATCATCCTCGCCGACGAGCCCACCGGCAACCTCGACACGCGGACCGGCATCGAGATCCTCGCGCTGATCGATCAGCTCAACCGCCGGGGCAAGACGATCGTGATAGTCACCCACGACAGGCGGGTGGCGGAGCGCGCAGGGCGGGTCGTCCGGTTCCGCGACGGACTCATCGAGGAAGATGGAGCTGAGGTGCGGCGATGATCGGCTTCCGCATCAAGCGCACGGTCACGATGGGGATGAAGAGCCTCTGGCTCCACAAGCTCCGCTCATTCCTCACCCTGCTCGGCATCATTCTCGGCGTCTGCTCGGTCATCGCCATGCTGGCCATCGGCGAGGGCGCGCACTTCGAGGCAATGGAGCAGATCCGCCAACTCGGCAGCCAGAACATCATCATCAACTCGGTCAAGCCGCCCGAGGAGCGGAGCGTCCAGACCGAGCAGACCTGGGCTCTAAGCTATGGGCTGACCTACCTGGATGCCGAGCGCATCCGGACGACGATCCCCGGCGTCGAGGTCATCGTGCCGGCGCGCCAGATCCGCACCCACCTCCGCCGCCTCGGACGCCGCGTGGACGGGAACATCGTGGGCACGGTGCCCTGGTACCCGGAGGTGGCGAACCGCTCGATAGCCCGCGGCCGCTTCTTCTCGGCGGTCGACATGCAGCGCCAGGCCGCCGTGTGTGTGCTCAACGGGCCGCTGGTGCGCGAGCTCTTCCCCTTCGAGGACCCCCTCGGCCGGGTCGTGCGGGCCGGCGAGAACGTCTATCGCATCGTCGGCGTGCTGCGGGCGCAGAGCAACGGCGCGAAGAAGAAAGACGGTGGTGGGGGGACGACGTCGGGCCTCGAGATCTACATCCCCATGACCACGGCCAGGGGGCGCTATGGCGACATGATCTTCAAGCGCCGCAGCGGCAGCTTCGAGGCCACCATCATCCAGCTCCACCGCATCATCGTCAAAGCCCCCAGCCTGGATCGGGTGGTCCCTGTCTCCAAGGCCGTCGAGCAGGTGCTCCGCTACGCCCACGACAAGCGCGACTACGAGATCATCGTGCCCATCAGCCTGCTCACCCAGGCGCGCGAGCAGCGCCGGCGCGACATGATCGTTCTGGGCTGCATCGCCGCCATCTCGTTGCTCGTCGGCGGCATCGGCATTATGAACATCATGCTCGCCACCGTCACCGAGCGCACCCGCGAGATCGGCATCCGCCGGGCCCTCGGCGCCCGCCGCCGCGACATCGTCTCGCAGTTCCTCTCCGAGACTATCCTGCTCACCAGCACAGGCGGCCTGCTCGGCGTCGGTCTCGGCGCCCTCATCCCCTACATCGTCACCCTGATCTCTGAGATGCGCACCATCGTTGCCCCCCTCTCCTGCGTCCTCGCCTTTTCCATCTCCGTCGCTGTCGGCCTGGTCTCCGGCATCTACCCCGCCTTCCGCGCCGCCATGATGGATCCCATTGAGGCCCTCCGACACGAGTGAGGCGGCCCGCGTCACTCCGCCACGACGTTCCCCCTCGCCTGGGCCGTGCCGTCGGCGATGGCCGGCGGGCGGTCGAGGAGGCAGTCGGCGACCATGTTCCCTCGGCCGCCTGAGATGCGGATGGGCACCCAGTCCCCAGCATCGTCGCGGTCGTTGCGGATGAGGCAGTCGGAGATGCGGGAGTGGTCGGTGTCCTCGAGCAGGATGCCGGCCGCGTCGGAGTCGAGGATGGTGCAGTTGGTGATGTTGATGCGGCGGCAGGCCTCGATGGCGAGCGCGGCGGCCGCGCGGCGGACGCCGTTGACGTGGAGGCCCGTGAGAGTGGCGTCCCGGCATCGGCGCAACAGCAGGGCGGCGTCGGCGCTCTTCTCGTCGCGGTAGGCGGGATTGCGGTCGAAGGCGTTCGGGCCGACGACGACGTTCGTGCTGTCCTCGACGAGCAGGTTGTGGCGGACGCCCTTCCAGAAGGTGTTGCCCGTGATGGCCACGCCGCGCGCCTTCTGGATGTGGACGTTGGTCTGGACGTCGCTGAGGACGTTGTCGGCGATAGTGACGTGGCCGAAGGCGCGGCCCGCGCGGTCGGTGCCGATGTAGCGGACGTTGGCCGAGTCGGGGGCGCCGGCGGTGTGCTGGATGGTGCAGCCGACGATGGCGACCTCGGCGGTGCCGGCGTCGCCGCCCGTGCTGTCGATGAGGATGTTGGCGGTGGGCGGGCCGTCAGCGGCCATGTTGCCCTCGATGTCGCAGCCGCTGACCTGGAGGTTGCGGACGTTGCCCGCGCGGACGACGATGCCGCCGCCGGCGTTGTAGCTGATGTGGCTGGCGGCGACGTTGATCTGGTGGAGGTTCACGTCGTCGAGGTAGAGGCCGACGCCGCGGTTCTCGTAGAGGTGGCACTGGGCGACGACGACGTTGCGGTTGCGGCGGACGAGGTGGATGGCGTGGAGGGTGTGGCGGATGGTCACCCGCGAGACCGTGAGCTGCATGGTGCCAGCCGCCTCGATGCCGCAGGCCTCGGGATGGGCGCCGACGATCTCGAAGCCGTCGGCGAGCGGCGTGCGCTGGCGCTCCCAGACGTCGGGCTTCACCGTCTGCGGCGACGCCGTCCCCGCGTGCGTGCCAACGAACCGCAGGGCCGGGCCTGGCCCCGCCATGACGAGCCGCGCGGTGCCGCAGCCGACCACGGAGGTCCAGCCCACCTTGTCGAGCTCGATGACGATGGGCCGGGTGATGCGGTAGACGCCGCGCGGCAGGACGACGTCGCCGATGCGGGCGTTGACAGCGCGCTGGACCGCCGCCGTGTCATCGGCTTCGCCGTCGCCGACGGCGCCGAAGTCGCGGACCGTCGGCAGCCCCGTTCGCTTCGGGGTCGGTGGCTCCGCGGCGCCCGTCACGTGGACCACGGCGATGGCAGCCGGCAGCAGGATCAGCGCGAGCGCTATGGGGATTGTGCGCCTTGTCATCGGGGGGACTCCTCTGCGTCTCGGGCTCAGCCGGCGAGCGCGACGGGCGCGCCAGAGGCGTCGCTCTCGACAATCGCCTCGAGAATGCCCATGTTCAAGAGGCTGTCGGAGAGGCTCGAGCGCGGCTGCTCGCCGGCGGCGAGGGCGGCGGCGAAGTGCCGTAGCTCCTGGAGGCAGCCGGGCCGGCCGTAGCTGCGGTCGAGGTCGCACGTTGCCACGAAGTCAAGGGCCTCGACCTGCGGGATGTTGGCCTGTAGCAGCGAGGCCCGGCCGCCGCATCCGATGAAGCCGAGCCGCACCTTGTCCATCTTCGTCCTCCTGGCATCAGTTCCTGCGAAGCCGCCGCAAGCCTCAGGCATCGCAGCGCACGGCGCGGGCCATGGCGCGGTCGAACTCGCGGCAGTGGGCGGTGTTGTCAGGCGCGCGATGACGCAGGAGTTGTGTGAGACGCCGCGTGGGAGGGGCCAGATCGGCTCGAAGAGATCGGTTTCCCGGTTGCTCACGCCGACCCAGTATTGATCTCTGCATAGGCAATGCAAATGCCGCACTCTTGTCCAAAACAGCGTTGTGGGATTCGAGAATAGTCCGGTTCGCAGTAGGATGGTGATATGAACCATTCACCGCGTCGGCGCCGAAGCACCGCCCCCACTCACGAACCGCAGTGCCTGTATGATTACCTCGGCGAGCTGTTTTGCGCAAGTCCTGTCGCAGTGCAGCGCCCTGGCCGCCACGAAGGGGCGGAAGTTCCGGTTCAAGAACCCGCTGCGGAGCCTGGACGCGACGGTGATCGACCTGTGCATGAAGGTCTTCGACTGGGCACGGTTCCGCCGCACCAAGGGGGCCATCAAGCTCCATCTCCAGCTCGACCATCGGGGCTGTCTGCCGTGCTGGGCACTCGTGACGGATGGCAAGACCCACGAGGCGAAAGCCGCTCAAGGGCTTTCCTTTGCCCCAGGGACGATTGTGGCGATGGACCGCGGCTACAACGACTACCGGCTCTTCG
>CAZDNN010000203.1:0-10185 GCA_964506385.1 uncultured Planctomycetota bacterium | reverse complement strand
TCTATTCTGTGGGGCAGTACGTGGCTGCAAAGGGGCCTCACTTCGCTGAAGTCCTGCCCCTTTTTTTCTTTTTTCGGACCCGGACTTTTCGGGGGGGAAACTCGTTTATGGGGTGGAGGAGAGGGCGCCAACGCCACCAGTGCGGCTCCTGGTTCCAGGTTCCGGGGGTCGGAGCAGATGCCGCGTCGGGGATCCCCGGAACCCGGCACCTGCAACCCGCAACCACTTTTTTCGCCATAAGTCCTTGAGTCCCCGTCGCCGGGCTCGTGCTGCAAACCAGGGGCACTGATCTTCGGGGGGGCATTGCCATTGAAGGGGTGGCGGGAGCGGTGGCCGGTGGGCGGTGCCCGGTGCTCGCAGAGGGGAACGCCGGGCCGCCTGAAGGCGGCATCACAAGCCGCCGCAAGGCGGCGACAGCCCCCCGACCCGGACCTCTGCCCGCCGCAGTCGGGCGGCTCCCGCCTGCCGAGCAGACCCGCCCCGGCCCTGATGGGGCCTATAGGACCTATACGACCTATAGGTCCTATCGGGAGCAGGGGGAGCCTGCCCCGCGTCGCCGCCCGACCGCAGCGGCTTTGCCACTCGCCATCACGCCCACTGACATCTGGAGGTTCGAGGATGTCTTGCCAGAGCAGTTCCTGCCATCCGCTGACCAAGGTCTGCACGAAGTGCGGACGGGAGAAGCATCTGATGGAGTTCTATCTCAACTACCAGTCGGGCCGGCGACGCTCGGAATGCAAGGCGTGCTGCCGCGCGCGATACAGGCGGTACGGTGCAGAGCATGCCGAGGAGGCCCGGGCCAGGTGGCGGGAGTGGTACGCAGCAAACGGCCCACGGTGCCGAGCGAAGGCCAGGGCGCGCTACGCGGCAAACCGCGAGCGTCATCGCGAGCAGGCGAGGGAGTGGGCGCAGGGCAATCCCGAGGCCGTGCGGCGAGCACGGCAGCGGTATCGGCGGCGCTATCCGCGCCGCGAGATCGTCCGCCAGGTCTCGCGGGGCCTGGTCAAGCTGGGGATCATCCAGGTGGAGCCGCGCTGCGAGGATTGCGGGAGCGAGGAGTTCGAGCTGCATCATCCCGACTACAGCAATCCCTTCTCGGTGGTGCCGCTCTGTCGAGCCTGCCACATGGCGAGGCACTGGGCCGTCTGGTGGCGCTACGGCGGCGGGCCGGTGAAGTATCCCGAGGAGTACCGCGGCAGAGCAGCGATCGGAGTCTCCGCCTTCAGGCGGAAGTCAGGCCTTGTGCCAGAGTCGGCCCCTCGCTTGAAGGCGAGGACCCCCAACGGTGGGGAGAAGAGAGAAGGAAGCGGGGACCGACTGCCGCTCCGGCGTCCCTCCCCTGCCCTACTCGCTTGCGTCGGCGAGCACCTTGCGAGTGCGGGCACGGATGAAGAGGCGGATGGGGATCTCAGGGAACGGGAGGCGCTCGCGGAAGGCGTTGGCCAGGTACCGGCGGTAGCCGGGGGCGACGAGCGTGGGGTCGTTGCAGAAGACGACGATGGTCGGCGGGGCGACGGCGACCTGGGTGGCGTAGAAGAACTTGGCGATGCGGCCATGCCGCGCCCTGGGGCTGCGGCGGGCGACGGCCTCGGCGAGCGCCCGGTTCACGTCGGCGGTCGGCGCGCGGAGGTTGGCCTGCTTGAAGAGCTGCTGGGCCAGCTCGATGGTCGGCATGATCCTGCGGCCTGTCTTCGCCGTGATGAAGGTGACGGGAGCGTAGGCGAGCACGGGGAGGGTCTGGTCGAGGTAGTCGGCGTAGTCGCCCGTGGTGATGCGCCCCTTCGCCAGGTCCCACTTGTTGACGACGATGACGCACGGCTTGAGCTGGTCGGCGACCTCGCGGGCCAGCCGCCGGTCCATCTCGACCACGTCGTCGGCCACGTCGAGCAGCAAGAGCACCACGTCCGCGCGGCGGATGGACTGGCGGGCGCGGACGAAGCTGTAGAACTCGATGGACGAGCTGATCTTCCGCTGCTTGCGGACGCCCGCGGTGTCGATGGCGATGAACGTCTTCCCGTCCTTCTCGAACCGCACGTCCACGGCGTCGCGTGTGGTGCCCGGGAGCTCACTGACGATCATCCGCTCCTCGCCTGCGATGGCGTTGACGAGGGTGGACTTGCCGACGTTGCGGCGGCCGACGATCGCGAGCTTCATCGCAACGGGCTCGGCGTCGGTCCAGGCGCCGGCGGGGATCGCGGCGACCACGGCATCGAGCAGGGCCTCGCAGCCGCCGCGCTGCTTGGCCGACACGGCAAACGGCTCGCCGAGCCCGAGCTGGTGGAACTCGGCGACCGAGGCCCCGTCGCGCGGCGACTCCACCTTGTTCACTGCCAGCACGACTGGCTTGCCCATGGTCCGCAAGCGGCCGGCGATCCGCTTGTCGTCGGGCAGGAGGCCGTCGCGCACGTCGGTGAGCAGCACGATGACGTCGGCCTGCTCGAGGGCGATCTGGATCTGGCGCTCCACGTCATTCGACAGCCCGTCGGGGTCGGCCACGCCGATGCCGCCGCTGTCGGTCAGCTCGAAGGTCGCCTCCTCGTGGTGGAGGACGGCGCTCACCCTGTCGCGGGTCACGCCCCGCGTCGGCTCGGTGATGGCCACGCGGCGGCCCACCAGGGCATTGAACAGCGTGGACTTGCCGACGTTCGGCCGGCCGACGATCGCAACGCAGGGAAGGCTCATGGCTGCTCTGGCTTCGATGGCTTATGCCTGGGGTCGGGAAGGCTACTTGCGCCGCCAGCGGACGCCCTGGGGCGTGTCCTCGAGGACGATGCCTTGGCTGGCGAGCCGGTCGCGGATGGCGTCGGCCTTCGCGAAGTCCTTCGCCTCGCGCGCGGCCTGACGCTCGGCGATGAGCCGCTCGATCTCCTCGTCGGCGGCCTTGTCCTCGGGCCTGTCGAGCACGTCGAGGACGCGGTCGATGTACTGCATGGTCTCGCGGGCCGGTGCGGCGGAGGCAGCGGTGAGGTCGAGGCGGTTGACCTCGTGCATGAAGTCGAAGAGCACGCCGAGGGCGGCCGAGACGTTGAGGTCGTCGTCGAGCGCCGCGGCGAAGCCCTCGCGGGCCTTCTCGCAGGTGGCCGCAACGTCCGGGCCGCCGTCGGCCTCGGGCGCCTCGTCGAGGCGGGCGACGAAGTCGTTGATGCGGTGCACCGCCTTGGCCGCGCCGTCGAGGCCCTCGAGCGTGAAGTTCAGCGGCTGGCGGTAGTGGCTGGAGAGCAACAGGTAGCGGATGGCGACGGGCGAGTGGCCCCGCTCGAGCAGGTCGCGAAGGGTGTAGAAGTTGCCCTTGGACTTCGACATCTTGGCGTTGTCCACGAGCAGGTGGCGGTTGTGCATCCAGAAGCGGACGTAGGGGCTCTTGCCAGTGGCGGCCTCGGCCTGGGCGATCTCGCACTCGTGGTGGGGAAAGATGTTATCCTCGCCGCCGGTGTGGATGTCGAGCTGCTCGCCGAGGTAGCGCATGGCCATGGCCGTGCACTCGACGTGCCAGCCGGGGACGCCGACGCTCCAGGGGCTCTCCCAGCGCATGAAGCTGTCGGGCGCCGCTTTCCAGAGGGCGAAGTCCACGGGGCTGCGCTTATCGGGGTTCACCTCGACGCGGTGGCCGTGCATCAGGTCGTCGATGCTGTTGCCCGAGAGGCGGCCGTATGCGACGAACTTCGGGACGTCGAAGTAGACGGAGCCGTTGGCCTCGTAGGCGAAGCCGTTGGCGAGGATGCGCTCGACGAGGGCTATCATATCCGGGACGTGCTCGGTGGCACGGGGATACTGGTCAGCCGGCTCGATGCGGAGGGCCTCGATGTCGTCGAAGAAGGCGTCGGTGAAAGTGTTGACGACGTGCCAGGGGTCCCAGCCGCGGTTGCGCGCGCTCTTCCCAATCTTGTCCTCGCCCTCGTCGGCGTCGGAGGTCATATGGCCGACGTCCGTGATGTTCATGACGTGGCGCACCTCGCAGCCGCGGAGCTCGAGGTGGCGCTTGAGCAGATCGACGAAGACGAAACACCGGAAGTTGCCGATGTGGGCGAAATCGTGCACCGTGGGGCCGCAGCTATACATGCGGACGACCCCGGGCTCCATCGGCTCGAAGGGCTCCTTGCGGTGGCTGTACGAGTTGTAGAAGGCGATGCTCACGGTCTATCGGGCTCCATGGCGACTAACGCCCCGATGCAGGCTACGCCCGCGAGGCAGAACACAGCTTGGGCACACCTGCCCGCAGGGGCCATTACAGGCCCTATTCTACCAGGAAACGCACCGGGCAGAAAGTCGGATCTGGCGGGGACGAGGTCAACAGCGGCCGGCGTCGTCGAGCAGCACGATGGCCTGAGCGGCGATGGCCTCGCCGCGGCCTACGGCATCGAGGCCCTCGTGGGTGCGTGCCTTGATGCTGACGCGGGCGGGGTCCAGGCCGAGGATCTCGGCGACGCGCTGGCGGATGGCGGGCTTGTGGGGGGCGAGGCGCGGTTGCTCGGCGATGACGTTCGCATCGACGTTCACAGGCGCGAAGCCTGCGGCGCGCACCTTCTTGATGGTTGCGGCGAGCAGCATGGCGCTGTCGGCGTCCTGATAGGCAGGCTCGGTGTCGGGGAACTGCTCGCCGATGTCGCCCAGCCCCGCGGCGCCGAGAAGCGCGTCGCACACGGCGTGGAGCAGCACATCGCCGTCCGAGTGGCCCAGGAGCCCGAGCTCGAACGGGATGGCGACCCCGCCGAGCCGGAGCGGCCGGTCGGGCACGAGCCGGTGAATGTCGTAACCGATGCCGATGCGCATGGCGTCACTCCGCGATGGTCAGTGCGCAGTGCGGAATCCGTGATACGTGATGCGTGATCAGAAGAGGGTGGCAGCGTGCAGGCCGTGCGAGAGGTGGCCCCATCCACGCGAGCTCCACCTTCGGCGTGACGCTGGAGCGTCGCGGCTGCCGTCCCGACGCTGGAGCATCGGGACGAGTGCCGGGTCCTCTCGCTTGCTGCCTCCGGACTTCTGTCTTCTCTGGTCACGCATCACGGATTACGCATCACGCCTTTTCCCTACCCTGCCTTCGCCTTGAGGCCGTGGCCTTCGAGCACGCCGACGAGCCGCTGGAGATGCTCCCTGGGCGGCGGCTGGGCGCCTTCGAGCACGTAGGGCCGCCCCAGGCGCTGGTACTTGGCCTCGGCGAAGCAGTGGTAGGGCAGCAGCTCGACCTGCTCGACGTTCGGCAGGCCCTGGACGAACGCGGCGATGGCCGCGATATTCGCCTCATCGTCGGTGTAGCTTGGCACGATGGGCACGCGGACGACGACTGGCAGGTCCGTCTCGGCAAGCCGCCGGGCGTTGGCGAGGACCTGCTCGTTGCCGACGCCGGTCGCCTCGCGGTGGCGCTCGGGGTCCATGATCTTGATGTCGAGCAGCACGAGGTCCGTGTGGGGGAGGACGGCCTGGAAGGCGTGCCATGGGACGTGAGCCGCGGTGTCGAGGGCGGTGTGGACGCCGTGGTCGTGGCAGCGTCGGAAGATATCGGCGACGAAGGCGGCCTGGAGGAGCGGCTCGCCCCCCGAGCAGGTGGCGCCGCCGCCGGAGTTGTCGTAGAAGGGCTTGTCCTTGAGGATCTCGGCGGCGACGTCCTCGGCGGTGGCCTCGCGGCCCTCCATGACAATGGCCCCGGCGTAGCAGGCCTCGGCGCAGCGGCCGCACAGGGCGCAGGCCTCGCGATCGTAGTGCCGGGCCTCGCCGTCGAGGCGCAGCGCGCCGCTGGGGCAGGCGGCGAAGCAGCGGCGGCAGCCGATGCACTTGCTGGGGAAGAAGACGATCTCGGGCTGCCGGGCGATGCTCTCGGGGTTGTGGCACCAGGCGCAACGCATCGTGCAGCCCTTGAGGAACACGGTGGTGCGGATGCCCGGGCCGTCGTGGATCGAGAACTTCTGTATATTGAAGATCTGGCCGGTCACGGTGTCTCGGGCTCGCCGGAGAGGAAGGTGCCGAGGCGGCGGTACTTCTGGTAGCGCTGCTCGAGGAGCTCGTCAATGGGGGTGGCGAGGAGCTCGGCAAGATGGCGCGCCAGGATGTCCTTCAGCCGGGCTGCCGCCTCCATAGGCTCGCGGTGGGCGCCGAGGGCAGGCTCTGGGATGACCTCGTCGGCGATGCCGAGCTCGAGCATGTCGCGGGAGCCGAGTCGCAGGGCCGCTGCCGCCTGCGCCTTCTTCTCGCTGCTCCGGAAGAGGATCGCGGCGCACCCCTCCGGGGTGATGACGGAGAAGTAGGCGTGCTGGAGCATGAGCACGCGGTCCCCCACCCCGATGCCCAGTGCCCCGCCACTGGCTCCCTCACCCAGGATCGTGCAGATGATAGGCACTCGGAGGGTGGACAGGTCGGCGATGTTCTCAGCGATGGACTGTGCGACGCCCCGCTCCTCCGCGCCGACGCCCGGGTATGCCCCTGCGGTGTCGATGAACATGAGGATCGGGAGGCGGAAGCGCTCGGCGAGGAAGGCCTTCTGGATCGCCTTGCGGTAGCCTTCGGGGTGGGCGAGCCCCCAGTTACAGCGCACGCTCTCGCGGGTGCCCTTGCCCTTGCGGTGGCCGATGATCATGACCCTCTGGCCGTCGAGCCGGGCGAAGCCGCACATGACCGCGAGGTCGTCACGGAAGCGCCTGTCGCCGTGGAGCTCGATGAAGTCGGTGAAGGCCATGGCAACGTAGTCCACCGTGGAGGGCCGGTTGCGGTGGCGGGCGACCAGGACTTCCTGCCAGGGCGTGAGGTTGGCGTAGACGGCGCGGGCCACCCGCCGCTGCTCGTCGCGAAGCTGCTGGATCGTCTCCGAGAGGTCCACGCCCTTTGAGATCTGGAACTGCTCGAGTTCCTCGATCTTCTGCTCGAGGTCCTGGATGGGGCGCTCGAAGTCAAGGGCGTCGGGGGTGCTCATCGTCTCGGCTCCTCGGGAGGCGGCTCCTCAGGAGGCTCGCGGTAGAGGCGGATCCGCTCGAGCCACGCCAGGACGTCTCGCATGCTCTGCGGCCGTCGCGCGGGGTCCTTCTCGAGCATGAGCATGATCAGCTCGTTGATCTCGTCAGTGAGGTTCCTGTCGTATGTGGTCACATAGGCCGGGGTGACCCGGAGGTGCATGGCGAGCAACTGGTCGCGGTCCGCTGCGACGAAGGGGGCCCGGCCTGTGAGTATTTCGTAGAGGGTGGCGCCGAACGAGTATATGTCGGTACGGAAGTCCGGAGCCTTGCGGCGGAGGGTCTCGGGGGCGATGTAGGGGCGGGTGCCGGCGATGCGCCGGCGGCCGCCGAGGAGGCGCCGCCAGCCGGTCACCGGCTCGCTCGCAATGGCGAAGTCGGTGAGCTTGAGCACTCCCTGGTCGTTCAGCAGGTAGTTCTCCGGCTTGAGGTCCATGTGAATGATGCCGCGGTCGTGGACGTGGCACAGAGCACTGGCCATCTGGAGGATGACAGCGCGGGCGTGGTAGTCGAGAAGGCGGTCGCCGCGCGGGGCGAGGAGGCGGACCTTCAGGTTGCGGCTGGGGAAATACTCCATCACCATGGTCAACTGTGGCTCGGTGAGGAGTGCGAAGACCTTGATGACGTTGCGGTGGTCGAACAGGCGCCCGACCTCGGCCTCGTGGTGGAGGGCTCTTGCGGCGACGCGGCGGTTGGGCACGCCTTTGCGCAGGCGCTTGAGCGCGACGACCTTACCGTCGGGCGCGACGGCGCGGCAGATCTCGGCCTGCTCGCCAGTCCACACGACGGCCTGCACGTGGTAGAGGTCGGCCTGTTCCACCGCCATGGCGCCCTGTATCTCCTGTGCTCAGACCTCCAGCAGGCCCCGCCGGCCAACCTCTCCGCTCCGCTGGCGGCGTATGTTACCAGAAGGGCACTAGCCGGTCAAGGCCGATTGCCATGGCCCCCAACATCTTGTGGCGGCAGGGCATGCCTGCCGCGCCGGTGGTGGTCGCCCGGGAGCCTGGGCAGGAAAAGAAGTTGACAGGCACCGGCTCTTCTGCTAAACTTCCCCGGCCGGCCCGCCAGGGGAGCAGCGACACTCTATTAGGGATATGGCGTGGGTTCGTCTGGGCTCGGGGTGTTGCCGTTCCGCAGCGTCACGATCGTCGGAGTGGGCTTGGTCGGTGGCTCACTCGGCCTGTCTCTGCGCGAGCGCAAGCTGGCGCGTTGCGTCGTCGGAGTGGGCCATCGGCAGTCATCCCTGGACAAGGCGCTGGCCCTCGGGGCCGTCGACTCGGCGACACTGGACATAGTCGAGGGCGTGTCGGGCGCCGAGCTCGTGGTCTTCGCCACGCCTGTTGGTCTCATGGCCGGCCTGATGCGTCAGGTGGCCGGCGGCCTCTCTCGCGGCTGCATCGTGACGGACGTCGGGAGCACCAAGGCACAGCTCGTCCGCGAGATGGAAGAGCTGGCCGGCACCCACTGCCACTACATCGGTTCCCACCCCATTGCCGGCTCCGAGCGCCGGGGGGTGGAGCATGCTCGCGCCGACTTGTTCGACGGTCACCTGTGCTTCGTCACCCCCACGTCCAAGACCGAGGGGCACGCCCTCGCGGTGCTCACGGAGTTGTGGCAGGCGCTCGGCGCCACGGTCCGGATCGCAGATCCTGCCGAGCACGACCGCCTGATAGCCTCCGCGAGCCATCTGCCTCATCTCGCAGCGGCCGCCCTGGTGAACGTGATGCCCGCCGACGCGATGCGCTGCGTGGGCAAGGGCTTCCTGGACACGACCCGGATCGCCGCAGGCGACCCGCGGCTGTGGGCCGACGTCTGCCTTCAGAACCGCACCCGCATCCTCGAAACGCTCCGCCGCTTCGGCCGCGAGATCGAGACCATCCGCGACATCCTCGACCGCGGCGCCGAGGCCGAACTCCTGGCCTGGCTCGAATCGGCTAAGGCAGGCCGATCTCAACACTCCGAGGGGTGACCCCCCGCCGACCCCTCTGCGAAGGACCAACGGCCCGTGAGCAGGAAATACGCCTTCCGACTCCAGGAGCTCCACTCGCTGCACTCCAGCCTGCGGCTCGTCTTCATCCTGATGCTGCTCCTCACCCTCTCAATCCTCTCCTATATGGCCGTGCGCATCTTCATCCTCCCTGAGGGCCTCTCTTGGCCCGAGTTCGGCATGCTCTGCTTCTTCGCCTTCGCGTGCGTCGTCCTGTCCATCGGCCAGCTTCAGTGCCTCCGCCGCATGCGGCACGACACCCGCGAGAAGATCGAGATGATGACCTTCGTGGACGAGCTCACCGGCGTCTACAACTACCGCTATCTCGACCAGCGCCTGACCGAGGAACTCCAGCGCGCCAAGCGCCACGGCGCCCCCCTGTCGCTCATCTACCTCGACTTCGACAGCTTCAAGCTCGTCAATGACACCTTCGGCCACGAGACCGGCAACACCGTGCTCCAACGAGTGGCGCAGACGTCCCGCCAGTCCGCGCGGGGCGAAGACTTCGTGGGCCGGGTCGGCGGCGACGAGTTCGTCATCGTGCTGCCGCAGACCGACAGCGCCGGGGCGCTCATCGCGGCCGAGCGCATCAAGAAGAAGCTCGACGCCCTCGAGCTCGTCACCAACACTGGCGAGCGGCTCGACTTCATCACCTTCTCCATGGGCATAGCCAGCTACCCCGCCAGCGCCGAGACTAAGGACGAGCTGCTGCGCGCCGCCGACGAGGCCATGTACCGAGCCAAGAAGGCCGGCGGCGACCGCGTCTGCATCTGACCCCGCGCGCACCCGCCACGAGAGGAACCGCCGCATGAAGTGCCTCGTCACCGGCGCCGCCGGGTTCATCGGCTCCCACCTGTGCCGCCGCCTGCTGGCCGATGGCCACGAGGTGATCGGCATCGACTCCTTCAGCGACTACTACCCCCCGGCGATCAAGCGCGCCCGCGCTGGCGAGCTCCGGCGGCTGCGCGGCTTCACCCTCGTCGAGGACGATCTGGTGACCGCCGACCTCGCCGCGCTCGCCGACGGCGCCGAGGTCATCTTCCACCAGGCCGCACAGGCCGGCGTCCGCGCGAGCTGGGGCGACAGCTTCCGCATCTACACCGACACCAACGTCCTCGGCACGCAGCGGATCCTCGAGGCCGCCCGCCGCACCCGGCCCCGTAAGGTCGTATTCGCCTCGTCGTCGTCCGTCTACGGCGAGGGCCGCGACCGCCCGACCCGCGAGAGCGACCCCAAGCGCCCCCTCTCCCCCTACGGCGT
>CAZDNN010000202.1:3160-10198 GCA_964506385.1 uncultured Planctomycetota bacterium | reverse complement strand
GATCGCCCCCGTGAGGTACCAGACGGGGCGGAGGGCCGGGCTCGTGAGCCGCGCGATCACATCGGGCAGCGTGACAGGGCCGTGCCGGAAGCTCTCGTGGAGCCTTACCAGCAGCAGCCCCAGGGCGGCGCCGATCGAGAGGTTCATGAACTGCCCGAAATGGCTGTGGCAGATGAAGGTGCCCGAGTGGTCCGCGCCGCCGACCGTCGGGACGAACCAGTAGATCTTCCCGTTGCCGAACAGGTCCTGCGCGAGGGCCAGGAGGGCGACGGCGCCGCCGATGACGGCGATGGCCGCCAGGAGGCGCTTGACCTGGTCTGACCTGCGGTAGACATTGACCACCGCGACGAAGATCGCGGCGGCGCCGAGGAACAGCCGGAGGTCGTGCCGCGTCGCGAGCGGGTAGAACGACAGGGACATGGCCCGCAGCTCCTCTGCCGCGTTCGGCAGGTCGCCCAGGAGCCTGCTCTTCATCGCCGCGGTGTTGGGCGAAATGGCAGCAGCCATGCCGGCGGGCAGCGGGACGAGCTGGAACACCGCCAGGAGCGCGAACAGCCCGATGGGGACATAGGCCCACGTCCAGACCAGGTGGGCGTCGCGCCGGCAGGCGAACTTGAGGGCCAGGCAGACGGCGATGGCACCCGTGAGGGCGACCACGACCAGCTCGCTCCAGGCCTCGACGGCCCCGAAGGCGAGCGGCATGAAGGCCAGCAGCGCGACCAGGAGCCACTCGATGAGGGTGTCGAAGCGGCTGGTGGTCGCATCGGGGCCGATGGTTTCAGGTAGTCTTCGATTCATGAAAGGACTCTCTGCCTGCCCATCCTTGGGATCGCGGGGACCCGCTCGCCGAGCAGCACGCGCTGCGGGTTCTCGATGCACACGCGCCGTGCGGCCGCGTGGCCGAGGACGATCGCGATCTCCGCGAGCGCGCGCGCCATGCAAGGGCGCCGCGACATCGTGTCGTGCGCGTCAGTCGCAACGAGTGACGCTGCCCCGGTGCACAGCCAGTGCCAGGCCGCCCGCCGGGGCAGCGGGCCGAAGTCACCGATGAGGCTCCCAGCCGTGAGCTGGAGCAGCGCCCCCTGCTCGAGCCACGGCAGCACGGCATCCTGGCGGTCGATCAGGAACGCATTCCGTTCGGGGTGAGAGATAATGCTCGTGTAGCCGTGCAGAGCCAGGTCACGCAGGAGCGGGCGGAGGTCGAGGAACGTCGCGTCCGGCAGCTCGAGGAGCACGTGCCTGCCGCGGTCGGCGAGGGACAGCACCTCGCGCGCCTCGAGCAGGCGCAGGAGGCGCTCGTCCACGCGGACATCGGCGCCAGGATGGACTTGGAGAGGCACGCCGTGGACGGCGAGCTCCTCATTGAGGTTGCGCGCGGCCTGGCGGATATCTGCCGCGGTGACGTGGCCGTCGAAGCGCCCCAGTTGGTGTGGGGTCGCGATGACGGTCGTGATGCCGTCATCCACCAGGGCCCTGCAAAGCGCGACGGCCTCCGCCATTGTCCGCGGCCCGTCGTCCAGGCCCGGCAGGCAATGGCAGTGGATGTCCGTGCAACGCACCGCCTGGTACCTGCTCAGGATGGCACGCTGGGCGCCCGACAGGCTGTCGCATTCCCGGATCATTCGGCTCCCTCATGTTCCGTCGAGCCGACGAGACCCGAGTCGGCGTCTTCCACGGCCCTGGTGTCGCGGCCATGGCTGTAGCCATACCCGTAGCCGTACCGGTGGCCGTGGTAGTAGCCGTAGCCGCTGTAGTAGTAATAGCGGTCCTGCGAGCGCGGCACGGCGTTGACCACGGCGCCGAGGATGCTGGCGCCGACGCTGACCAGCCCGTCCCGTGCCCGCTCGGCAGCTCTCTTGTGAGAGCGCTCTGCCCGGAGGACCAGCAGCGTGATATCCGCCGTCGCGCCGAGGATGCGGGCATCGGTCACAGGCATCACGGGCGGCGAATCGAGGATGATGTGGTCGTAGCGCTCGGCCAGCTCGGCCATAACGTCCTGGAACGCCTGGCTGTTGAGCATCTCCGAGGGATTGGGGGGGACGGGCCCGCAGGGGAGGACATCCAGCAGCTCGACCGACGTGTGCTGGATCACGTCGTCCAGCGGGGCTCTGCCGGAGAGGACGCTCGAGAGGCCGTGCTCCTGCTCGACCTCGAAGACCTTGTGCTGCATGGGCCGGCGGAAGTCGGCATCGACGACGATGGTCCGCTGCCCCGCCTGCGCCATGGTGATGGCGAGGTTGCTGGCGAGGGTCGTCTTGCCGTCGCCGGGGGCGGGGGAGGTCACGACGATTCTCTTGGAGTTGCCGTTGGGCACGCCGAAGTATATGGCCGTGCGGATCGTCCTGTATGCCTCGGCAGCGTGTGAGGTCGGGTCGTTCTCGACCTTCCTGCCTTTCACCTCGATGCTCTCCCTCTCGCGCATCTGTGGCACGACGCCGAGGACGGGGACGCCGAGTATCGTGGAGACCTCGTCGGCGGAGCGGATGCGCTGGTCGATCCAGTCGAGCCCCAGGGCGAGTCCGACGCCCAGCATCATGCCGATGGCGAGCGCCATTGCCATGGTGCGGGTCTTCTGGGGGCTGGTCGGTGCGGAGGCCGGCCTGGCCACTTCGAGGATCGTGATGTTGAGCGCTCCGGTATCCTCGGTGACGTTGATCTCCTTGATGCGCTCGTCGAGGATGTCGGAGAGCTTGCGTGTCTGCTCCCAGTCGGACTTGAGCATGGTGAACTGTGCGACCTGGGTGTTGAGGCCTTTGGCTTCCTCGAGCTGCTTGTCGAAGAAGGCGCGGATCTGGGCTTCCTTCTGTCGCGCCTCCTCGACGCGCTGCACCGCCACGGCCAGCTCGGCCTCGGCGAACGAGCTGGCGAGCTCGGGCAGGCGCTGCCGCAGGGCAGCGATGCGCTCCCGCACCCCCTGGATCGCAGGGTGGGTGTCGGTCACCTGGCGCCCGAGCTGCGCGAGCTGAAGCTCGAGCCGCTCGATCTCGGCGCGGACCCTGGCCTCCTCGCTCTGGATCGAGCCATAGCCGCCTCGCGCGCGCCGTGCGGCGATGAACTGCTTGAGCTTGGCGGGGTCGGCGACCATCGCCTTGGTCGCCTCGCAGGCGGCCTCGGCGTCGATCGTCTCGAGCTGTGCCGCGGTGAGGGCCTCGGAGAGGCGGGCCAGCCGCTCCAGGATCACATTGCCTTCCCTCCCTTCGTAGGCCAGCGACGGGTTGGTCTGCTTGAATTCGAGCATGGCCTTGAGCTTGCTCGACAGCTCGGCGTCGCGCCTGGTCTTCTCCTTCTGGAGGATCTTCAGCACCTCCGCTGCCGTGTTGCGCTTCTGGTTGGCGTGGAACGTGATGTAGGCATCCACGATGGCGTTGACGAGCGTCGCGGCCTCCTCGGGGTAGGGGGACTCGAGGGAGATGCTGATGATCTCGTCCTTCTTGCCCACGCTGACCTGGACGGCGCTCTTGAGGTAGCCCACGGGGTTGCTGACCTCATTGAGCATCCGCAGCGAGCGGATTCCCGGACGCTCGAGCGCGCTGGCCAGGATCGGCGTGGACCTGGCCAGCTCGCCCTGTGTGTAGAGGTAGTTGTAGGACTGTGTCATGACGCCTTCGGACTCGGTGATGATCCTCGGGCCGGTCTTCTCGACGTAGAGCTTCGACGTGCTGGTGTAGAGGGGGGTGGCACGGCTCAGATAGGTGAACCCAGCGCCCAGGGAGAGCGCGAGCGTGAGGACGACGATCCACCGCCGCCGCCAGACGATGGCCAGGAGCGATGCGTGCGGGGCTTCGGCCTGTAGCGGCACCGAGGGCTGTGCCATATCGGGCTCCGCCCCGCCATTCCCATCGAACGGGTTCATCCTTACTCTCTCTTCCAAAGTGATTACCGAGGAACGCCTGACACGAGCCGGCGGCCCGCGGCAGGCACCCCGCTCACTGGCCTATGCGATACGTGGCGCCGGCGTAGAAGCCGGTTCGGAACATCTTCGAGAAGAACGCGCGGACCCGCGCCGGAAAGCTGTTCCCGATCAGGATGATGTCGCCTGGCTCGATCGGCAGGGCGGACCTGCTGCCGATCCCGGATCTGCCCATGTGGACACACACGGAGACGAGGTTGCCTTGCGCATCCTTCCGGTAGATGCTGGCGTACTGAGGGTCTGACGCGGCATCGACGCCGCCGGCGAGCGCCAGGGCGTGGGTCAGGCCATAGTGCGCGCAGGGCGGATAGGGGAACGTGCCCGGCTGCCTCACGAGCCCAAGGACGGTGAGCACCTGGGGCGCGAGCCGCTCGACCTCGACCACGTCGCCCTCCACGAGGGCCACGTCGGCCGAGGGGATGTTGAGGCCCGTCACGGGCAGGGTCGTGCATTCTGCATCATGCGGTTGGCCAGCGTGCCGGATCCGGATGGCCGCCGCCCCCTCACGCGTGATGCCGCCTGCCTTCATCAGGAGGCTGATGAGCGACATCTCGTCGCTGCGCAGCTCGTACCGCCCAGGGTTCACGACGCCTCCAGTCACGGAGACGGTGGATGTGCGGTACTCTGTGACTCCTGCCGCGACCACCGGCGGGCTGGAGACGAACTTGGGCCAATACTCCGCTGCAACGAGCGACTCGATCTCTGCCAGCGTCGAGCCCGCCACCTTCACCTCGCCGATGATGGGCAGGCGGATCGAGCCTCCCTCGGACACACGGCACGTGTAGGCATCGTTCGGGGAGAATCCCGCCGCGACCTCGACGATGTCGCCGCCCTCCAGCGGGACGTCGGTCTGTGGCACGCCGCGGCCCGCGAGCGGCACGAGGACAGGCTTCGCACGCCCAGGCCGCTGGATCCGGATGCTGCCCGCGCCCTGCGCAGCGATGCCGCCGGCCCTTGTGAGCGCGGAGAGCAGCGACATCTCGTCGCTGCGAAGCTCGTACCGGCCAGGCTGGGCCACCGCCCCAACGACAGAGACCGGCAGGGTCTTGTAGTCGGCGACGCGGGCAATGACGGCGGGACGCGTCTTCACCAGCTTGGGGTAGTAGGCGGCGACGACGGCCGACTCGATCTGCTCGAGCGGCTTCCCCGCGACCTTCAGCTCACCGACGGTGGGCAGCCAGATGCTGCCGCCCTCTCGCACCCGGCACTGGTACGGCTCGACCTTCTCGGAGAAGACCTCGCCCACGGCCTTGAGGACCGCGGGCATCTGGAACTGAAGCACGTCCCCACTGACCACCCGATAGCCGTCGGTCCGCGCGCGCGCCGGGGCGGCGAGCACCGAGGCCGTGGGAAGCGACGCACCTGTACGGACTCTGATCTCAAGGACATCGCCGGCAACGACTCGGTACGGGCCAGAGGGCCTCCTGGCCGCTGCGACGCGGGGCACATCCACCTCGGGCCGGATGGGCCTGGCAGCATTGAACGCTGCCAGTTCCTGAGGGCTCGACACCCTCGGCGCGCATCCGGCAAGGAGGATGGAGACAGCGAGGAGGAGGAGGGCCGCGCGACGCGCGGCCCCGAGGCGGGTGTTGAACGGCACGGACGCGAGGCTCACCAAGCAACTCCCCCGACAGGCCTCCCCACCCTAGGGGGTTCCCGTCGGCTGAACAGCACGCAGGTGCGACACACCGGGGGACGGCCGCACCCTGCCGCGCCGGCCGGCGCGGCGTTGCGCGCGAGGTTCGTCGGACACCACTCCGCCGTGTTGACCGCCACCCTCTGGCGGTACGGTCGGCGGCACTACAGGCAACAGGCTCCTAACCGCTGCCTTCCGTGGCAGCCCCGGAAGGCCGGGGTGAACCGGCCTTGTCCTTACGAGCTTGAGATGCCAGGCTCCTCCCGGGCCGCCCGTCCCGCTACCCTCTAACGGAACGGGCGACCTCGAACAGACAGCCGGCCAGCCGGCTGACAGAGCTTAGTTGTCGCCCGGCGAGCGCAGTGCTGCCGGGCGGGCCGCTCGGGCTCCGCGATTACCATGGCGGGCGGTCGGGAGTGCGAACAGGCGGCCGATATGGGATGCGGATCGGCCCCCTGGGGGACCTCATTCCCAAGGTCGTCGCTCCGGACGGATCCGCACTGGAGGCCGGCGCGACCGTCTCGTCGGATGACGTGTTGAGCCGGAATACAGAAGCCCAGGGATTGAATGGGTCAAAGCGCAGCGCGTCCTGGGCGTACCACCCATCGGGCGCGAAGGGGTCGGGGCTGCTGGCGGCCCTGGCCACCCAAGGCAGCGACAGGGCGCACCCCGCCACCAGGACGACCATCAGCGCCCGCGTCCACCCCGCGCGCGGCCGGCTGCTGCCAAGACAAGTCCGTAGCGAGCGACGCTTCCTTGCGTTGTCCATTCGGGTTCCCCCACCGTGGTGCATTTGTGTCGTCGTCTCCGAGGGCGGCTCCATCTATCAGGCCTGGCGGCGCTTGCGGCGACGCCAGAGCCCGACGCAGCCGAGCGCGAGCAGGCCGACCGTCGCCGGCTCGGGCACCATGAGCCGGAGCGCCTCGCCCCCGAAGTAGTATCGCTCGACCGTGCCGTCTATCGGATGCTCCAGGACCGGCCCCGGAGTGTCCATACACGTCGATGTCCAGACGAAGCCGGCATAGACGTCCTGGCTGTAGTCCGTCGCCGTCACCTCGTTGGCGGCCTGGAGGCCGAGAGTTCCGAACACGGTATCTTCGGTGTAGCCGTATGCCGGGTTGTCGCCGGGCGGCGGGGCGTGGTCGAACCGCCAGTAGAAGCCGCCGCTGGGGTGCTGATGGCCCTGTAGTATGCTCGGCAGGTCTCCGACCTGCACGGGACGGCCCTCACCGGAGTTGTACCACGTGCCTGACATCACGCCCGGCTGGATCTCGGTCGTGTCGGCCTCCATGTCGTAGCCCTCGCCGCCGGTGAGTGCCAGCGCCCAGACGCTGGCGCCGAGCGCCATGACCGGCCAAACGGCGGCTGAGTCGGTGACGTCGCCGAGCAGTCCGATCACCGAGTCGCGCCAGATGTCCGCGTCCACGGCATCAACCCTGTCTGCCGCGACAGCGTGATGGGCAACGTAGAGCGACGTCTGCGAGGGCTCGCC
>CAZDNN010000202.1:0-3060 GCA_964506385.1 uncultured Planctomycetota bacterium | reverse complement strand
TACGCAGGCGTCCCGGTCACCTCGTAGGCCCGGACCATGCCGGCCACGATCGCCCCGGTTGCGAAGTCCTCGCCCGGCCAGCTCCCATCGGGGGGAACCGAGCCGACCCCCGTGGTCTGCTCCGCGGCCAGGTAGTCGGCGACGTCGTACCACGACGCCATCGCGGGCGCCGCCAGTAGAACCAGGATCAGCGCCGCCGCGAGCCACCTGCGCATCAGTTGTGTCTCCATCCCATTGAATCCCCAAAACAGCTTCTCGGGCTCGGTCGAACTGTGGCCGGATCTCCTCTACAGGCCCTGCGGGACCCCTCGAGGAGACCCCGGACCACTCCGTGCAGCGCCATCGCGGGCAACGCCGCGTGTCGTTCCTCTCACGCCGAGTCGCCGAGCGACACAGGCGAACGGCCATCGGAGGCCGCTGCCCTGCGCGAAAGGTGCTTCAACCAGTCTGGGCGAGTGGGTGTCTAGGGTTAGAGCGAAACCCTGATGTCCCGGCCTAGCCGCCCACGATCGCCCCTCCCCCGATCTTCCCTCCTTCCAGCTACTCGCTGCCCTCAGAAATGAAGGCTGCTCTCCAGGCGTGTTGTTACACAAGCAAAAACTATGCCGCAGAAGCGGACAGGCAGCATTACCGCCCTAAAGCGCTGATACACTAGCACTTCCGACGGAACGGCTCCGGACGCCCAAAACGGGCGAAATGAACGCCCATGTTGACGTTCGGCAACGTCGTTTTCGCCGATTCTCCGCAAGATGCAGCCAACACAGCACTTAGGCATGTTGATTTCCGGCAACATGATGTTGACCGGCTTCAACATGCCCGGCGGGAGAGTCAGGGGAAGCGGACATCGTGTATCCCCGGCCATGCAACGCCGTTTTCCCTGCTGCTCGCCTACCAGCGTGTCCGAGAGCTACGGGAGAGGCAATAGGGGCCATAACACTGCCTTCGGCCGCAGCGAGACGCGAAGAAAACGCCGGGCCAGACATGTTGCCTTCCGGGTTCGGAGGTCTGTGACAGCTCGAAGAGTGCGCCGCGGGAACGTCGCTTCCCATGTCCGCTGCAAACCCAACCGGGGCTTGGGTTTGGCATGCCTGGCCCGACGTTTTCTTCGCGAGAAGAAAGGTCTTGCACGTTTGTGGTACATCGCGGCCTTCGGCCGCAGCCAAGTGCGCCCGACCTGGGTTTTCGCGAAGCGAACGGACCTCTTCGCGGAAAAGGAGTTGTCACGGGTTTGTGTACAGGTCACGGGCCACCCTGGAGGATGATGGCACTGATGCTCGACATGTCGCTGACGTCCGTTTGGCGCGAGGCATTGTCGTTGACGTCGGTCGCCCAGGAGTAATGGACGCCGATGTCTCCGCCTGTGAGGACGGCATTGCGGACGTGGAGCAGGTCGCTGATGGTGGTCGAGCCGCTGTCGTTGACGTCGCCGTCCAGGTTGGTCGAGTACGTGCCGACGTCTGCCAGAGCGGTCTCGATCGCCTCCTCGTTGACAGCCTTCGCCAGGAAGCCGTAGGTGGTGCCGGGCGCGAGGCCGCGGAGCCGCTTGCCGGCCCACTCGGCCGCGGTATGCCAGTCCTCCGTGGGGCTGTCGGCGTACGCGTCGAGGTGGCCCTCGCCGTCATCGACGAGTTGCAGCCACTGGCCGCTGCTTAGCTTGATCGCGATCGGCGTCGCAGCAGGATTGCTGTTGAGGTCGATGCTGACGATGGAGAGAGAGCGGCAGCCGGGGGCCGTGAGGTTCAGCGCCTCGCCGTCCATTGCCTCGGTGTCGATGACCAGCGCCCCTGGCGTGTTCGCCAGGGTGTAGGCCGTGCCGAGGTCGGTCCAGCCGGTCGGGAGGCCCTCGTGGTTGTGTGCCATCACGCGGAAGCTGTACTGCCTGTTCGGCTCGAGGCCGCTGACGACGTGGGTCAGCGAGGTGATGTTCTCGAACAGGAACTTCCTGGTGCCGCCGAAGCCCGAGCCTTCGTAGCATTCCAGGGTGTAGGGGGTGTCCCCTGGGTTAGCCGGGACCCCGCCGGTCCAGTTGGCCTGGATGCTGGTCTGGGAGATGTTTGTCAGCGCTGCGGCAACAGGCTGATTGGCCAGGGTGTACTTCTGACTGGTGATGCTGAACGGGGTCTCGTCGCCATCGCCGTTCCTCGCCATGGCGCGGAACGCGTACTGTGTGTTCGGCAGGAGGTCGGTCGCGGTGTCGCTGGTGACCTGGAGCCACTCGTTGATGCCGGAGTTGCTGCCGCCGACCTCGTCGAAGTAGACGCCCGACCCGCCGGCGGCCAGGTTGCTGAGGGTGCCCGTGGCATCGAGGTCGATGGTCGTTTCGGTCACCGTCCCGAAGCTCACGCCGGCCGGCGTCTCGATGGAGGTATAGGCGGTATGGTCGTTGCTCGGGGCACTGTCCCCGTAGGTGTTGTATGCCGTCACGTGACGTGTGTAGGCCGTGTTCGGCGACAGGCCCGTCTCCGTCCAGGTCGTGACGTCCGCGGCCACCGTGCCAGCCGGCGGGTCCACGCGGAAGCCGTCTTCGTTGTCCGAGTTGTCGGTCCACGTCCAGGTGATCGTCGCCAGGCCGTTGCCTGAGTGTGCGAAGGCCGTCGGGGCGTCGGGCGGGTCGCCCACGATGAAGGGGCCCAAGATCAGTGTGCCGCCCGACGCGTGCTCCCCGTTGTGGCTCATGACATGAAGGTACCAGTCTCCTGGCGCGTCGGCCGGCAGCGGGAGCGTGCCGGTGGCCCACGTCGCCTCCGTCCCGTCGAAGGTGTGGGTCGGCGCGGTGCTCCAGACGTAGTGGTAGTGGGCCAGCGCGCCCGCGCCCCAGCCCGCGTTGTTGGTGAAGGTGAACACCGTGTCCACGGAGTAGCTGCCTGGCGCCGCGCGGTCGCACGACACGTCCGGCGCGACGGGAAGGGTGTATGCCGACACGTCGTCGGACCAGTCCGTCGTGTTCGCTTCGACCGTGGCATCCTTCGCGCGGACCCGGTAGGTGTACTGCGTGTTCGCCGACAGGGCCGTATCCTGCGCCAGGTTGCTCGCGTCCCAGTCACGGAAGGTCGTGCCGGG
>CAZDNN010000201.1:0-10242 GCA_964506385.1 uncultured Planctomycetota bacterium | reverse complement strand
GGGAGGGCGAGGCTCCTGCCGAGCCGCGCCTACTCCTTCTCCCCGTCCAGCGGCCAGTGGCCGATGCGGCCGCTGGCGACGTCGCGGAGCTGACCGAGGGCCTGGATGTCGGCGGCGGTTAGGGCACGATCGTAGATGGCGACTTCGTCGAGCTGGCAGGCTGAGAGCTCGCCGGCGCGGGGGTCGCCGCCCAGGTAGAAGGGGAGGGCGGGCATGTCGAAGCCCACCGTCCCCGAGGCCGTCTTCTTCCCGTCCACGTAGCAGGTCACAGCCCCACCGTCCTTGACGATGGCGACATGCACCCATTTCCCGGTGGGGATGCGATGCCGCAGCACGACGCTGTGCGCGCGGGTGTTGAAGAACTGCACGGTCTCGCGGGTGACCTTCATGAACTGGAGGGGGTCGCCGCCGTCGGTCGGCCGCCGGTTGCCGATGATGACGCCCGGCACTGCCCCTGACGCAGGGATGCTGACCCAGAAGGACCACGAGAAGGCGCCGTTCTCCCTGACGGCCGGGATCGTGCCGGCGGACAGGTAGTGCTGCCCGTCGAACACGGCGGCCTGGCCCTTGACCCCCTTGACATAGCCTGCGGCGCCCTGCTTCGCCGACGCCCTGGGTGCCTTGCGCGGCGGGGCCTTGCGGGGGACGAAGGGGCCGCCGTAGGCGTCCCGCAGCTCGTCCGTGCGCTTGCGGAGACGCTCGAGCACGTCGCGGTGATTCGGGTCGGCGGCGAGGTTGTGCTCCTCGAGGGGATCGGCCTCCAGGTCGTAGAGTTCCTCGTGGACGGGCTGCTGCTCGAAGTAGCGGGCGTACTTCCAGCGTGTGGTGCGGACGCCCTCGTACTTCGGGATGTCGTGGTGTTCGAAGAGGTGCTCGCAGAAGAAGTCGGTCCGCCAGTCCCCGGGCGTCTTCCCCTGGAGGATGGGGACGACGCTGCGGCCTTGCATCGCCTCGGGCACGGGGACGCCGGCCAGGTCGAGCAGGGTGGGCGCGAGGTCCACGTTGAGCGCCATCGCCTCTGGGGTCTGGCCGCGCAGGGCCTTGGGCGCCCGGGGGTCGTAGACGAGCCAGGGCACGCGGAGGGAGAGGTCGTAGTGGTTCCACTTCCCCGCGAAGCCGCGCTCGCCGAGGAAGTAGCCGTTGTCGCCCATCAGCATGACCACCGTGTTGTCGGCGAGGCCCAGCCGCGCGAGCTCGGCGCGGACGCGGCCGATGACGCGATCCACGCCCGTGACCATGCGGTAGTAGCCCTTGACCATGCGCTGAAATTTCTCGGGCGTGTCGAACCGCCACCGCCAGCGCACGCGGTTGAGTCCCTGTTTCAGGCAGGCGTGGTGCCGCTCGAAGAAGGCGGGGTCGGCGGTCTTCGGCACAGGGATCTCGACGTCCTTGTACAGGTCGTCGAGCTCGCGCGGCCAGATGTACTGGCGCTTGTCGCTGTCCTCGGCGTGGGGTGCGTTGAAGCTCACGGAGAGGCAGAAGGGCTGGTGGGGCTTGCACTCGCGGAGGAAGGCGATGGCGGCGTCCCCGGTGAGGTCGGTCAAGTGGCGTTCGGTGCCGTCGGGCTGCTTCTTGAAGTAGGGGTTGCGCCCCATGGGCCGCCACCAGTCGAACATCTTCTCGCGGCCGCCCCTGGCAACGCCGACGCCGAACTTGCCGCAGAAGCCCGTGCGGTAGCCCGCCTGACGCAGCACCACGGGGTAGGAGACGTCCACGTGCTCCATCCGCACGGGGGGGGTGCCGAAGGTGAACTGGTGGGTGCGCTCGTAGAGCCCGCAGAAGATGCTCGCCCGGCTGGCCGCGCAGATGGAGGTCGTGACGAAGGCGTTGACGAACCTCACGCCCTCGCGGGCCAGGCGGTCCATCTCCGGCGTCTGGATGATGGGGTTGCCGGCGCAGCCCATGATGTCGTAGCGCTGGTCGTCGGTGAGGAAGAAGACGAAGCTCGGCCGCTTTGCGGGCTCGGCGGCTCTTGCCATGACACGCAGAGGGTGCGCTGCGGCCAGGCAGGCGCCTGCCGCACCGGCCCGCGCCAGGACGGCGCGGCGGCTCGGCCCGTCGCCGCGGTGCAAGCCTCGCATCTTGGCCTACTCCTTCTGCTCTCCTGTTGCGGGGTCACGTGCCTTCGAAGCCGAAGGCGTAGAGGCGCGCCGCCCTGAGCTCGAAGCGGAGGCGAATCCGCCTGCCGACGAAGGCGGCGAGGTCTCCGTCTCCTTTCCATCGTATCCGACTGTCGGTCACATTCTGCGTGATGGGCCTGCACGTGTCAAGGCCCAGCCCCTCGGCTCCCTCGACGGCGACGCGGAGAGAGCCCCCGGCCGCGTCGGCGGTCACGGTCAGGGCCTGGCCGACGCAGAGGATGGGCTTCGTGACCACCACGCCGACGGCGTCGGGTGCCGTGGGCTCCATGCAGGCGAAGCCGTCGGGGCGGAGGCGGGCGAGGCAGAAGGAGCCGTCGCGCCAGTTGGTGTGCTGGCCGTCGCTCCCGCCGTAGTAGAGCCGGATCTCGTCCTCGAGGACGACCGGGCAGGCGGCGGCGTAGACACAGCCCCAGTCGTGGCTGCCCTTCGGGCCGCGCGGAATCAGCGGCGTGCCCGGGCACACCCGCTCCCAGCGGACCGTGTCGGGGCTCCAGGCCAGCTCGCAGTCCACCAGGTCGGTGCGCTTGTCGAGGACCATGAGCAAGCCGAGGTAGACGCCGGCGTAGCGGAAGACGGGCATGGCGTAGGTCTGGCGCGTCGTGTCGCCGCGGAGCACCTCGACGGCCCTGGTCCAGCGGACGAAGTCCTCGCTCTGGCTCCTGCCGACGATGCGCTGGCCGTCCCAGAGGCGGGTGATGGCGACGTAGCGGCCGAGGTCGGGCGCCCAGAAGGCGTTGTTGTGGGTGTCGCCGCGCGCCGCCATGGCGGCGCAGGGCACGGGCTTTGACCAGCGGAGGCCGTCGGGCGAGAAGGCGACGGACATGCGGCGGCCTTTGAAGATCATCTTGTAGCGGCGCTGTGGGTCGGGGTCGCGGGGGTCCTTCCAGATGCCTGTGCCGTGGGGGCCGCGGAGGACCAGGTTGTTGTGCTTCGAGCCCTTGAGCTCGACGAGGCCGAGGTCGGGCTTCTCCCAGGCGATGCCGTCCTTCGAGACGGCGTAGCAGATGCCCATCTCGCGCCAGGGGCCTTTGCCTTTCTCGGCACGCATCTTGCGCGCGGCCTGCATGTAGCTGACCCTTTTCTTCTCCTCGGCGGGCGTCTCGGCCGACGGGCGGTCGATGATGAAGGGGCTGTACCAGCACTTGTAGAGGCCGTCGTCGTCGCGGATGACGTTGGCGTAGAGGTTGTCGAAGCGGGGCTCCCAGGGCTTGTCTTCCCTGAAGAGCGGATTCCGCTTGTCCTTCTCCACCTTGCCGAGGACGAGGCGGACGCGCTCGGCTCGGCCGATGACGCGGGAGTCGAGGGCGAGGTGCTTGGCGGCGAGGCGGTCGGCGCCGTCGGTGAGCCAGGCCAGGTCGAATTTCGCGAAAGTGATGCGCTCGTAGGGATGCTTGTCGCCGCGCTCGTAGAGGCAGCATATGGCCAGGTCGGGCGCGACGGCGAGGTCGGAGTAGGCGGCGGGGCCGGCGTGGAGCACCTTGCCCTGGCTCCAGGTGCGGCACTCGTCGGTGCTGATGCGCACGGTCATCCGCGTGCGGCTCGCGGCGGCGGGGTTGGAGAAGAGGCAGCGGTTGCGGTCGTGGCGCCTGGCGTCGGTGTAGCGGACGACGCTGGCCTGGCAGGTGGGCGTGACGAGGGCCTCGTCGAAGGCGATCTCGGACCAGCTCTGGCCGCCGTCGCGGCTCCGCGCATAGGCCCGCCGCTTCCTGCCGAAGTTGTTGCGCGTGTTGAGATAGAGGGAGCCGTCCACGGTCTCGACGGCCTCGCACTCATTGGTTCGGCGGGGGAGGATGCCGCCGACCTTCCACGTCTTGCCGCCATCGTCGCTATAGATGACGTGGGAGCGGGTCGTGCTGCGGCGGTCTCGTGGCTCAGGCAAGGTCGGGTCGCGATGGTCGCAGGGGATGAGGAGGCGGCCGCTGGCGAGCTGGATGCCGTGGCCGGGTCCGGTGGCGTACCACGTCCAGTGCTCGCGCTTGACGTCCTTCGTGATCTCGCGCGGTTTGGCCCACGTCTGGCCGTCGTCGGTGCTGTGGGTAACGAAGACGCGGTCGTTGTTGCGGGTGAAGGGCAGCCAGACGATGCCCGTGCTCCGATCGATGACGGGGCAGGGGTTCCCGATGGTGACCTTCGCATCGCCGCCCTCGTCGTGGATGACCTGGAGCTTGCCCCACGTCCTGCCGCCGTCTGTGCTACGCTTCAGCACGAGATCGATGTCGCCGTGGTCCGAGCCGCTCGTCTTCCGCCCCTCGCAGATGGCGAGGATCGTGCCCTCCGTCGTGACCACGAGCGCCGGGATGCGGAAGGTATGGTAGCCCTCCCGCCCGCTCAGGAACACGTCGGTCTGTGTCGGTTCGGCCATGTCCCTTCCTCCCGCCGCTGCGAGGCCGCAGAGGAGCGCGAGCAGCGACATCGTCGAGGTTCTCAGCATGGGTGGTTCCCCGCCAGCGTGTGTCCGCGAGCCGCCTTCGGTCGCGGGTGGATTCTACACCCCGAGCCGCGCCTGCGCAAAGCCCCGGTGCGGCGCGGCATCCACCTCAGGTTCTCCGACGGCCGGCCTTGACACGCTCGCCGCGTTCCGCTACCGTATCGCGTGGTGAGAGACACAGCACCCGAAGCCAGGAGGCAGCAAGGCATGAGGAAGGCATTGGCATTGTGTGTGGCCGTCGCCGTGTGCATCGTTGGCTGCGAGACGGGGAAGAAGGGCAGGACCATCGGCTTCAGCCAGACGGGCGCCGAGAGCGCCTGGCGCACGGCCGAGACGATCAGCATACGCGAAGAGGCCGACAAGCGCGGCGTCACCCTGAAGTTCACCGACGCCCAGAGCAAGACCGACAAGCAGAAGAAGGACGTGCGCACCCTGGTGGCCATGGGCGTGGATGCCATCATCCTGGCACCCATCGTCAAGACCGGCTGGGACCAGGTGCTCCAGGAGGCGAAGGACGCTGGGATTCCCGTCGTGCTCGTGGACCGCGGCATCGAGGTCAAGGACGAGAGCCTCTACGCCACGCTCATCGCCTCGGACTTCATCGAGGAGGGCCGCATGGCGGGCGAGTGGCTCGCCAGGAAGACCGGGGGCACGTGCAAGATCGTCCAGCTCGAGGGCGAGCCCGGCTCAGACCCCGCCATCGACCGCAAGAAGGGCTTCGAGGAGGCCATCGCCAAGCACGCAGGGATGGAGATCATTGCCTCGCAGACGGCCATGTTCAAGCGCTCGGAGGGCCGCAAGGTCATGGCCGACCTCATCAACGCCCACGGCAAGAACATCGAGGCCGTCTACGCCCACAACGACGACATGGCCCTCGGCGCCATCCAGGCCCTCGAAGCCGCCGGGATGAAGCCCGGCACCGACGTCATCGTCCTCTCCATCGACGCCATCAAGGACGCCTTCCAGGCCATGATCGACGGCAAGCTCAACTGCACCGTCGAGTGCAACCCCCTGCTAGGCCCCCTCGCCTTCGACGCCGTCGAGAAGGTCCTGGCCGGCGAGACACTGCCCAAGCGCATCACCATGCAGGACCGCCTCTTCGAGCCCAAGGACGCCGCCAATCTGATCAAGGACTGGAAGTATTGACGGGGGGGAATCTGCGGGCGTGGGTGGCGGCCTCGGGTAGTCGGGGCGCCACCCACGGTCATGTGAGTGGATGGGTGGATGGGGGGATGGTTGGATGACTGGATGGGTGGATGGTTGGATGAATGGATGACTGGATGACTGGATGACTGGATGACGAAACGGGGTGGCCGACGACCCTGCGCCATCCCCCTGGCCGCATGGGGCTACGCTCCGGCCTCTTGTCCATCCACCCATCCACCCATCCAGCCCTCCACCCATCCCTGCCTTCCTCGTGAGGGAGCGCCGTGTCGCTTGACGACGATCCGATCCTCCGGATGACGTCCATCACGAAGACGTTCCCCGGCGTCGTCGCGCTCGACGGCGTGGACTTCGCGATGCGGCGCGGCGAGGTCCACGCGCTGATGGGCGAGAATGGGGCGGGCAAGAGCACCCTCATCAAGGTCCTCACAGGCGTCTATCCCGGCGACGAGGGGCAGATCGTCCTCGATGGCGAGCCCATCGCGCCGCGCTCGCCCCTCGAGGCCCAGCGCCTCGGCATCAGCACGATCTACCAGGAAATCAACCTCATCCCCTACCTGTCGGTCGCCGAGAACATCTTTCTCGGCCGCCAGCCCCGGCGTCTCTGGGGCGTGGACTGGGGTGCCATCCGCCGCCGCTCGGCCGACCTGATCGAGCGCTTTGGCCTCGCGATCGACGTCGAGCGGCCCCTGGCGTCCTATCCCGTTGCCATCCAGCAGATGGTGGCCATCGCGCGGGCTGTGGACATCTCGGCGCGGCTCATCATCATGGACGAGCCGACCTCCAGCCTCGACGAGCACGAGGTCGAGCGGCTCTTCGAGATCATCCGCCGCCTCAAGGACGACGGCGTCAGCGTGCTCTTCATCACCCACTTCCTCGACCAGGTCTACGCGATCTCCGACCGCCTCACCGTGCTCCGCAACGGGCGGCTCGTCGGCGTCTTCGAGACCGCGGCCCTGCCGCGGATCGAGCTGATCGGCCACATGCTAGGCAAAGACCCCGAGGCGGTCCGGGCGCTCGAGCACGAGAAGGACGCCCACCGGGGCGGCGCACGCGGCCGCGTGGTGCTCGAGGCCCATGGGCTCGGCCAGGAGGGGGTCGTCGAGCCGATGGACCTCGAGCTGCGCGAGGGCGAGGTCCTCGGGCTCGCCGGCCTGCTTGGCTCCGGGCGGACGGAGGTCGCGGGCCTGCTCTTCGGCGTGCGCCGCGCCACGAGCGGCGAGGTGCGGATCGACGGGAAGCGGGTGGCGCTCCGCTCGCCCCGCGCCGCGGTCAAGCGGCGCATCGGCTTCTGCCCCGAGGACCGCAAGGCCGACGGCATCCTGCCCAGCCTGTCGGTGCGGGAGAACATCGTGCTCGCCGTGCAGGGGCGGCTGGCGACCCTCGGCATCGTCTCGCGGCGCAAGCAGAACGAGGTGGCCGACCGGCTCATCGAGCTCCTCGGCATCGTCACCGCCGGCCCCGAGCAGCCTGCGGGCACGCTCAGCGGCGGGAACCAGCAGAAGGTGATCCTCGCCCGCTGGCTGGCCGCCGAGCCGCGGGTCCTGATCCTCGACGAGCCGACCCGCGGGATCGACGTCGGGGCGAAGGCCGAGATCGAGCGCCTCGTCGAGGAACTGTCGAGCGAGGGCATGGCCGTGGTCTTCATCTCCTCCGAGCTCGAGGAGGTCGTCCGCCGCAGCCACCGCGTGGTCGTGCTCCGCGACCGCCAGAAGATCGCGGAGCTGACGGGCGACGACATCGACGAGCAGACCATCATGCACACCATCGCGAGCGCGGGAGCCCATGGGTCCTGACCGCCGCAGACAACCCGCCAGGCTTGGGGCCGGCCGCCTTGGCAAGGGCCTGTGGGCCGTCGTCGCGCTCGGGGGGCTCCTCGGCGCGAACTTCGTGCTCTTCCCAGACCAGTTCATCGTGTTCCGCGACGGCCGCCTGTTCGGCACGCTCAGCGAGATCCTGCTCCAGGGCAGCACGGTGATGCTGCTGGCCGTGGGGATGACGCTGGTGATCGCCACGGGCGGCATCGACCTGTCGGTCGGCTCGGTCATGGCCATGTCGGGTGCCGTGGCGGCGCTGCTCCTGACGCAGACGCGGCTGCCCCTTGGCGTCGTGCTCGCCGCGGCGCTGGCCGTCGCGCTGGTGGCGGGTCTGTGGAACGGCGTGCTCGTGGCCTTCCTGCGCCTCCAGCCGATCGTCGCGACCCTGATCCTGCTAGTGGCGGGGCGCGGGGTCGCGCAGATCGTCACCGGCGGGCAGATCGTCACGTTCCACCAAGCGTCCTTCGAGTTCATCGGCAACGGGGTGGTGCTGGGCCTGCCGTTCCCCGTGTTCCTTGCCGCGGCGGTGGCGGTGGCGACGATCGTCGTGGCGCGGGTGACGGTGGCGGGGCTCTACGTCGAGGCGGTGGGCGACAACGAGCGGGCGAGCCGGCTGGCGGGTCTGCGGCCAGGGCTCGTCAAGACCCTGGTCTACGGCTTCAGCGGCCTGTGCTCGGGCGTAGCGGGCCTGGTGGCGGCGGCCTACATCCGCGCCGCCGACGTGATGAAGTGCGGCGAGTACATCGAGCTCGACGCCATCCTGGCGGTCGTGATCGGCGGCACGTCGTTCAGCGGCGGCCGCGCGCGGATTGTGGGCTCGCTCGTGGGGGCGCTCATCATGCAGACCCTGACGACGACGATCCGCATGCTCAACGTGCCCGCGCACTACACGCTCGTGGTCAAGGCGGTGACCGTGGTGGTCGTGTGCGCGCTCGACTCCCAGCAGTTCCGCGCCCTGCTGCGGCGGCTGGTGCGGCGGCGGAGGGTCGCCGCATGAAGCTGCCCGTGAGCCAGAAGCACATCCCCGTCCTGTCCACGGTGTTCGTGTGCGTGCTGCTCTACGTCGCGGCGTGCGTGCGCTACGACGGCTTCTTCTCGCTGCGGGTGTTCGTCAACTTCTTCATCAACAACTCGTTCCTGGGCATCGCGTCAGTGGGGATGACCTTCGTGATCCTGTCGGGCGGCATCGACCTGTCGGTGGGGTCAATGATGGCGTTGTGCAGCGTGGTGGTGGCGCGGCTGGTGATGGACCTGCATGTGCCGCCGCCGGTGGCGATCGCGCTGGCGCTGGCGATTGGGTCGCTGCTGGGGTGCGCGATGGGGTGCATCATCCGCTGGGCGGGGCTCGCGCCGTTCATCGTAACGCTGGCGGGGCTGTTCTTCGCGCGGGGCGCGGCGCTCGTGCTGTGCGACGGCTCCGTGCGCATCGACCACGGCTTCTACGACGCCGTGGCCGGGTGGCGCCTGCCGCTGGGGCCGGCTGGTGTGCCGCTGCACGCGCTGTTGTTCGTGGCCGTTGTAGCGGTGGGGATCTACGTGCTGGCCTGCCGGCCCTTCGGGCGCAGTGTCTACGCCGTGGGTGGCAACGAGGAGGGGGCACTGCTCATGGGCGTGCCCGTGGGGCGGACGAAGGTGCTGGTCTACACCCTCAGCGGCTTCTGCTCGGCGCTGGCTGGCGTCGTGTTCACCCTCGACTCCGTGAGCGGGAACGCGCGGGCGGGCGTAGGGATGGAGCTCGACGCGATCGCCGCGGTGGTGGTGGGCGGCACGCTGCTGAGCGGGGGGGTGGGCTACGTCTTCGGCACGCTGGTGGGCGTGCTCATCTTCGCCATCATCCAGACCGCCATCGCCTTCCAGGGCGACCTCAACGAGTACTGGGCGAGGGTCGCCATCGGCGTCCTCCTCCTCTTCTTCATCCTGCTACAGAAGCTCTTCGCCCGCCCCGGCCTGCGGCGGGAGTGAGCTCTGGCCCACCCCCTGCTGCACTCCTGAGTCCTGTTGAACTGCCGCTCCCGCTTCCCCATGCCAGGGAGCAAGGAAGGAGGATGCCGTCATGTGGAAGGCCCTCGGGCGGCTGAGAGGGAGCGCGCCGAAGGCGACGGAGGGACCATGGCCCACCTGCGCTGGCAGACGCTGACCGTAGGCCTCCTGCACACGATCTTCGCGTGGCTGTGGATCGTCGGCTCCGTGCTCGCGATCCGCGACGCGCGGCGCGACGAGCAGATGATGGACGTGCCCGTCGGCGCCTTCGACCAGATGGGCGACGAGGTCTACCGCACCCAGAGGGAGAGACTCGAGCGGCAGCTCGCCGCGGCCACCGACGAGCAGGAGAGGGCCTATCTGGAGGGGCAGCTCCGCTGGCTCCCCGAGCTCAAGGGGCGGCACGAGGAGCAGATGGCCCAGGCACGGCGATAGCGTCGCCAGCACCGCGTCCGCAGGGCTGTCTTGGCGACCGTCCAGTCCAGCACGGCTGGGCTCCTGGGTCTCAGCGGCTTGATCCTCATCGTGACGGGGCGGCGGGCATCGGCCTTCGTCGTGCTGGCCTTGCTGCCCATCGCGGCCGTCATCTCCAGGTTCTACGCCGGCCGCCTCGTGTCGCCCGCCTGGACCCACCTAGTCGTCAAGGTCGAGCGCGAGACACGCGAGAGCCCTTTTCCCGACATGCGGATCCTGCGGGACCACCGGGCCGAGA